>JBBRGK010000130.1:0-7416 GCA_038240805.1 Dehalococcoidia bacterium
GAACCGGGCGATGTCGAGCGCACTGGTGACCAGGGAGCCACCGGGTGCGTCGCTGAAGTAGACGCCGGGCTGGGGGACGTAGCTGCCGTTGTGATACTGGTAGCCCATCGCCACCGAGGCCAGCAGGTCGCCGGGCGGCGGCTGGCGAAAGGTGCTGCGCGTCATGCCGAGTGGACCGAGCACGTTGGCGTCCATGTAGTCGTCGAACGGCACACCGCTCATGTGCTGGACGATGTAGCCCACCAGCGCCATGCCGTAGTTGGAGTAGGAATACTGCGTGCCCGGAGCTGTGATGCGGTCGGGCAGGTGCTGCTTGAGAAACGGCCCCAGCGGCTGCAGGCTGGCGGCCGAGACGAAATCCTCCTCCGGGTCCTCCTGGTCCGGGTCGAAGCCGGCGGTGTGGGTGAGCAGATCGGCGAGCGTAATCGGCCGCGAAAACGTCGCGGGGATCTGGAAGACGTCCAGGTAGCGGTTGATGTCCTCGTCGAGGCGCACGCGCCCCTGCTCGACCAGCTGCAGCACGGCGGTGGTGGTGAACAGCTTGGAGATCGAGGCGACGCGAAACAGCGTGCGCTGCGCATCGACCGCTGCGCCGCTATCGCGATCCGCCACGCCATAGCCGCCGGCAAACACTAACTCGCCGCCGGAGACAACGGACACCATCGCCCCCGGCGCGTGCGCGGCCGGCATTGCCCGCGCCATCAGCGGATCGATGAACGCCTCGAAATCCGCCTGCAGCCGGGCGTTGACCGGCGTGATCCCACGAGCCGGCGGTACTGACGCTCTGGTTGCGGCCTGTGTCGCGATTGCCGGCCGTGCCGGTGCTGCTGCGGCCTGCATTGCGGGCGTGGCCGCCGGTGCCGCAGGCGATCCGCCGCAGCCGATTAACACGGGGATGAGCGCCAGGGCAGCAAGGGTCAGCCGTGGTCGCATTGGCGCGCCTCCTGCGGCAGGAGCAGCTGTGGTGGTCCCGGATGCGGCCCGCGCTTGAGCTTCGTGCCGGGTCCAGTGCCTCCACGCGGCTGCACCGTTGCTGCGCTGCCTACGCGAGCTGCATCTCGGTGGCAGGCACGATTTGCGGCAGGAAGTGATCCCAGCCGTCGCTATGAGAGGCGCGCTCTTCAGCCGAAAGACCGATATGGCGGAGCCGCAGGCTGGTTCCTTCACCGACCGGTGTCAGCGTCACCTCGACCGTGCTGCCGCCCGGACGTGGAGAGCCGCCCTCGTTGGCCCAGCCCCAGGTGAAGACGATGCGGGAGTACGGCACCAGCTCGACATACTCGCCGCGCATGAAGTTTTCGCCGTCATAGTCCAGTTCGAACTTTCCGCCCGGTCGCGGCTCCAGCCGTGCGACCGTGCCCATCCACTGCACGAGCTTTTCAGGCTCGGTGAAGAATGAGAAGACCGTCTCCGGCGTGGCCTTGATCGTCAGTTCTCGCTCGATCGCCTCATGCTGTACCTGTGTCATCCCGTCCTGCCTTTCTTGCTGTCGCCACTGCTGCTGCCTCAGCCGTCTGTGCTGCTTCTGCTGCCTGTGCCATGTATCCAAGCTGCTGCAGCCGGTCGTCCCAGAAGTCGGACAGGAAGGCGCGAAGCTCCGTCAGCCCCTCGGGCCGGGCGCGGTACAGCCGCTTCGTGCCAGCGCGCCGCATCGTGACCAGCCCCACCGCCTCCAGCACGCCGAGGTGCTGCGAGATGGCCGGCCGCGTCACGTCAAAGTGGTCCGCGATCTCACCTGCCGAGAGCTCGACATGACGGACCAGGCGCAAGATCTCGCGCCGGCGTGGCTCTACGATCGCCTTTAACGTCGAGTCGATCATGCCTGTATGTTAGCACCGGCTTACGACAGCAAACACTAACACTTATGTCAGTTCTCGGCGTGAGGGCGTCAGCGGTGGAAGGACGGTACGGGCGCTGCCGACTTGGATTTACCAGGCAGCGTTATTGATCCCTGCACCTCAATGCCGAGTATTTCCATGATCTGCTGCAGGCGCTCATGACTGGCTCCGCGAAATCGGCGGGCTTCGTCACGCTGAACCTGTTGTTGGTCCACTCCAAGGCGTTCGCCGAGTTCTGTCTGCGTCAGCCCTGCCGCTTTTCGAGCTGCGGCAATGCCTTCGACCAGTTCTTGCAACGATGTGAAGGTCAACCGTTGTGTCTCGTGCGTCTGGAGCCGCGTGTACTCCTCCAGCTCTCGGCGCAGGGATTCCGCCTGACCTTCCAGGCCAGCACGCATGGCAGCACGAAAGCTAGGGTCGGGTTCGTCATTGGCCTCTTGCGCCGAGATCGCGTCTTCAAAACCACGCAGCGCTCTCTCCGTAATGCGGTACTCCCGGTCATTGATGATCATGGCAGGCCTTCCAATTCGATGAGAATGATATCCTTCGGCTCTTCCGTGCGTTTATCACGCTGGAAGAATTCCAAAAAAGTTCTCCCGGCTCCATCTGCCGGAGAGTTCGAAATGAATAGCTCGCCCAGGAAGCGGGCCTTTTGTACCGCTCTAGGATGGACAAAGCCGAGCAGCAACTCCGGGGCAAGTTGCATTAGACGCGCTGAATCGACACCCTCGCGGTCCCAGCACCCGTCAAAATCACCCGGCTCGACCTTGTCAGTGATGAAGCTTCCGTCGAGGTAGACCCTGGCGCAGCCTGACGACTTAAGCGCCCCAATAGCCTCAACGAGACCTCGTAGCATCGCACGTCGACGTGCCGTTTTGCCATAGCGGCCCTCAATCTCAACCCATGTCGCCCTGTGAATACCGGGCGGCAGGTTCCTGGTCTCCGGATCGCTCTCTGGAATCATAATACAACTCTAGTGTTGTAATATACCATGAGGAACGCTCTGTGTGTGCCCCTGGCTCCTGGCTCATTCGTCCCGGTCAGAACCTCGCCTTATGTCCCCTGCGGCTGCTTGCCGGCGGCGCGATAGTCGCCATAGGGGCCGTCGCGCCAGGCAAGCGCCTCTTTCAGGCCGCCGCCGCCTTTGAACGCCTCGGCAACTTTGTCCTGCCAGAGGTAAGACTGCCCGGTGAACTGGTACATCGCATCTGTGTCGGTGGCGGTGTGGGTCGAGGGATAGATGCCCATGTTCTCGTAGAAGGTGTTGATCGAACGCTTGATCATCGCCAGTGAGTCGCCGGTCTGAATACCGATCCGCTCGCCCCAGCGCTGCACCGTCTCATCCAGCTCAGTGGCCGGCACGGCTTTGTTAATCATGCCGATCCGCTCGGCCTCGCGGGCGTCGATCGAGTCGCCGGTGTACATCATCTCGTAGGTCTTGCGCATGCCGATCACCAGGGGCCAGATCGCACAGGTGCGCGAGGTGCCGAGTCCGCGCACGCCGGGGTGGCCGAACTTCGCGTCCTCGGAGGCGATGACGATGTCGTGCATCATGGCGAACTCACAGCCACCGGCGATGGCGTAGCCGTGGACCTGGGCGATCGTTGGCTTGGAGATGTTGAACAGGTACATCTGCAGGTCGGTGACCCGCGACATGTTGGTGCGAATGTTGCTGACCGAACGCCGCGTGGGCGCTCCTGGCATGGCCGGATACTGTCGTCGGGGGCCGGGCGTGAGATCGTAGCCGGCGCTGAAGGTGCGGCCCGCTCCCTTGACGACTATCACCCGCACCTCGGGGTCGTCCTCGGCCTCCTCGAGCGCCCGGCGGAAGTCCTGCAGCAGGTCATAGCTGAGCGAGTTCATCTTCTCCGGCCGGTTCAGCGTAATCCGGGCCAGGCGGTTATCGGCGCCAAACTTCTCGTACAAAAGGTTTTCGAACTCGGGCATGGCGTTGCTCCCTCCGGTTAGCTTGCGGCCGTCAGCGGTTGTCTCCGGCCGGCTCGATGCTGGCATTGTAGCCCGACGATCGCTTGCGGCGCAGCCGCAGCCATTCTCCCACCTCCAGGAAGGCTGCGCGGCGCTCAGCGGCGAGGCGCATGACGCGGCCGCTGGTGGAAGGCACGACGAAGACCTCGATCTCTTCCCACGTGGCTGGCTGGCGGCCCCAGCAGGCACGCGGCCTGCTGCTGAAGCCCCGATAGGCGGTGTCGCCGACGAAGCAGACGCCGGCCGGGCGGAAGCGTCGCAACTGCTCCGCCAGCAACGCGCCGCCTGCTTTCCATTCGCGCCCTGATACGTCGGCCGTGCCAGTGGTCGGGCGGGCGACGACGTCGGTGAGGCCGACGCCGAGCGCCGGCAGCGTGTGGTCTTCCGCCGGCGCGTACAGGCGCGGAGTGATGCCCACTGCGGCCAGCAGCGGCCAGAAGGCGTTGCCGGGACGGGCGTAGTAGTGCCCAACCGAGGCCGAGAAGAGGCCGGGGTTGCAGCCGCAGAGCACGAGGTCAAGGCCGGAGCGCAGATACTCGGGCAGGCCGGACAGAGGCGCGTCTGCAGCAGCTCTTTCGTGGGAGCCCTCACCAGCCTTCTGTTCCGCCATCGCCGCCTTCATTTATATATGCCTATTTTATCCGTGCATCCTCGGACGAACCCATCAGCGGTCAGTGCTTACGGCGGCGTGCAGTCCGTCCCGGTTTCGCGACGAGCGATGTCAGCGCAGGCGCAGGCCGGCAACCCATCCGCCTGTTCGCAGCCCCACGTAAGTATAGTGCGGCAGATCACGGGGCAGCTTGACAGGGGCGCGTAGAATACTCGCACGGCAGCGCCGAAACCGCGGGGGGCGAGCAGTTCTATCTCGCCAGGACACCGCGTTTCAGCGGCTGGCACAGAAGGAATCGGACATGATCGTGCGCGATGTACGCTGCATGGCCTGTGCGCGGATGCTGGGGCGCTGGGTAATCGTGGACGACCGCCGCCAGGGGCTGGTGCCGCCGCGCAAAGGCGAAGCGATCATGGCCGCCCGCGCCGGTGGTTCGCTGCGCTGCAAGCATTGCAACGGCCGCGCCTTCCTCGAAGAGCCCGAGCGCGGCGACCTGACCGTGCAGGCGCTGCTGGGCAACGACCGGGAAGGCTAAATGATCTCCCGCACGTGGATCGCCTGGCCGCGCTCAGGGCCGACGGAGACGAGGCTGACGGGACAGCCCAGAAGCGATTCTAGCCGCTTGACGTAGTTCTGTGCCGGGCTGGGCAGCGCCTCGAAGCTACGCACGTCGCTGGTGGGCTGCTGCCAGCCGGGCATCGTTTCGAGCACCGGCTTGCACCGTTCCAGCACGCGGTTGCTGGCCGGGAAGGTGGTGAACGTCTTGCCATCGGCCTCGTAGGCGGTGCAGATCTTGATCTCGGGCAGCGTGTCCAGCACGTCGAGCCGGGTGATCACGGCGCTGTTGAGCCCGTTGAGCCGCGCAGTATAGCGGGCCGCGACGGCATCGAACCAGCCGCAGCGCCTGGCACGGCCTGTGTTGGTGCCGAACTCCTGGCCACGGTCCGCGATCTCCTCGCCGGTGGCATCGAACATCTCGGATGGCATCGGCCCGGCGCCGACACGGGTCTGGTACGCCTTATAGACGCCGACGGCGCGCTGGATCTCGTTCGGACCGATGCCGATACCAAGCGCTGCGCCCGCCGCGAGGGAGGAGGGCACCGAGCTGCTGACGTACTCGTAGGTGCCGAAATCGAGGTCGAGCAGCGCCCCCTGCGCCCCCTCCAGCAACACCTCTTCGCCGCGATCTAACGCCTGCTGCACCAGCACAGAGGTATCGCGCACCAGCGGCGCCAGCCTGGCGCCGTAGTCCAGATACTGGTTGCAGACGGTGTCATAGTCCAGCGGCTCGGCGCCGTAGAGCCGGGTGATAAAGGTGTTCTTGTAGGCGAGCACGACCTTCAGCCGCTCGCGGAACGTCTCCGGGTCGATCATGTCCACCAGGCGGATGCCGATGCGGCTGACCTTGTCGGAGAAGGCCGGACCGACGCCGCGGCCGGTGGTGCCGATCGCCAGCGGACCGCGCAGCTCTTCGTCCAGGCGGTCGATGATCACGTGATACGGCATGATCACATGGGCGCGATCGCTGACGAACAGCCGCTCGGTGGAGACGCCGCGGCTGCGCAGCATCTCGATTTCAGTGAGCAGGTTGGCCGGGTCGATCGCGACGCCGTTGCCGATGATGCAGGTCTTGTCGCCGTAGAAGATGCCGGCCGGCACCACGCTCAGCTTGAACGTGCCGAGGTGGTTGACCACCGTATGGCCAGCGTTGTTGCCGGCAGAATAGCGGGCGATGATGTTCGCCCGTTGCGCCAGCAGATCGACGATCCGCCCCTTACCTTCATCGCCCCACTGTGCGCCAATGATTACTGTTGCCGGCATCGCGGACCCTGCTTCCCTGCTTCAAAACTCGGCCTCTCTGGCCGGACAGTTTGATTAGAAACGTTGATTGGACATGCTTGCGGCACAGGAATGCGCGCCCCCTGGCGCGCCCGCGTGCCGTCCAAAACCTACGGCATTATACGGGCCGCCATCAACGGCGGCAAGAGCTATGGTACACCTCAGAACCAGTCTGCAAACCGTTTGCGCCGTACCTGCCGGGGCCGTGCAGAGCATATATCGACAAAGATCGCTGTTTCCGCAAAGTCGGTGCATGCACCGGACCAGCCAACAGAGCCCCTTCCTTCACCCGTTCGTTCTGCCATTCTTTCTTCTGCCATTCTTTCTTCTGCCATTCTTTCTTCTGCCAGTCTTTCTTCTGCCATTCTTTCTTCTGCCATTCTTTCTAATGAAGCACTGCGGCAGAGCACTCCGTCATGCCCGCTGTCATGCCAGAGCGATCCTTTCGGTTGAGTACCAGCGTGGCCAATGCCGTGCGGGTAATCGGCTGCGAATCCGGCAGCCGCAACGCCTGAAGACGAGGCAACATCCACGACGTTTCCCGCCCACTCAACCTCTGCGAGCTCCGGCTGTTGACCGGGCATGAGATCTTCGGGGTCAATCAGGCCGGCAGCAAACAGGTCTCGCGCTATCGCACGAGCCACGCCTCTGCTGCAGGCCGTGTAGAGCACGGGGAACGAATCTGCCGGGTTCCATCTCCCGCCGGAGCGCTGACTGTGCGAAGTATCCAGAGCGTCCTGATATTGTGCGCGAACAAGACGGTACAGCCGGTGGCCGTGCCTCACTGTTTGGATTCCGGCAGGAGCAGGACCGGAAGAAGTCATAGTCTAAGACCTGCTCGCCGCGAGCTGCTGCAACACGTCTGGTTCGTATGAAAGCAGGCGATCATACCGCTCCGCGACCTCTCGAATACGCCCCCGGAGCATCCAGTCCAGGGCGCTATCACCATCGAACAGCGGCGCTGGCCGCCTCCGGATAACCGCCGGCAGCCGCTCTGGACGAAAGAAGCTGCGCAATCTGGTGAGCGCGTCTCCAGCCTGAGTGATCTCGGCCTGTTTCTTTACCGGCACCGCCACGATCCCTTGCTCCCACCGACGAACGGTCTCTCCCGAGACCTGCAACATCCGCCCCAGGTCCTCAGTG
>JBBRGK010000131.1:0-7340 GCA_038240805.1 Dehalococcoidia bacterium
GCCGCTGCGGCGGGCAGGACAGGGGGTGTTGCGCTATGGCACTCCCGATGGCGAAGCGGCAGTGCTGGCCCGCGCCGGCTTCGATGACCCCGAGATCGTGGTGCTTCGGGGCGGCCAGGTGATCATCCGCACGATCGACGACCTCGTTGCGACACAGTTTTCCAACTCCGCCTCGGCGCCACACCTGTTCGGCGCCCGGCTGCCGGAGTTCGAGCACGACTTGCGGGCCACGCTCGCCGCTGCCTCGCCGTCCGGTCTCTTCGCAGAGCAGACAGGCGATACAGAGCTACGCCTCTGGCGAAAGCCGCGAGCGTAACGGGTAACTGGACGGTCTAACCTGCTAGAGTTCCCGCATGGCGCCGAGGTCCGGCGCATCAACGCGGCTATTAGGCAGGCAGCTCACGATTGCCACCATCGCATCGATGACTGCTATAATCTTTTTACGATACGAGGCTCATGCAGTATTGGCGGTTTCGGGACTTCGTCAGTCTGACTGGCCGAAATCTGATGCGCGAGTGGCTTGATGGGTTACCGCCCGCTGATAAAGCGGCAATCAATGCCCGCATCCGGCTTTGTGAGGTGATTCAGCCCCTTGTTCGGCCATACGCCGGGAAACTCACCGGGGGCGACTGCGGGGGACTTATCGAGCTCCGTATTAGGACCTCAAATGCTGCCTACCGGCCCCTGGGGTACTACGGCCCGCAGCGGGGCGAAATCAGCTTGCTCATTGGTGCGTCGGAGCGAGGCGGAGCCTTCGTGCCGGCCGATGCCTGTCGAACCGCCCAGCAGCGACGAGGGCTGCTCGAAGCCCGAGAAAGGATCACCTGTGACCACGACTACGGATAGACGAAGACAGACCATCGAGAGTTTGCGGAACAAGGAGTATCGTGATGCCCTCGCGTATGCCTACATAGATCAAGGTCTCGCGTTTCAGATCAGGGGGATGCAGGCGGCTCGCGGATGGACACAGGGGGAACTGGGCGCGCGTGCCGGTAAGGCTCAGGCGACGATATCTAACCTGGAAGACCCCAATTATGGTAGGCATACACTAACTACGCTTAAGCGTCTGGCATCAGCCTTCGATGTAGCACTCATGGTACGGTTTATGCCATTTAGCCAGTTAGTAGACTGGATTGACGATCTTTCGACAGACGATCTAGAGATTCCCGACTACGAGCACGATCTCGGGCTGCTGGATGGAAGTAGAGCATCCCTCAACGGTAGCCTCGATGCCAGTTCAATTGATCAACACGCTCAGCTTGCTTCCACAACCAGCGGACTGATCATCAGGCCGTCGAGACGGCCAGCCCCCCTCGCTTCCAAAGAGTGACTAATGTTACTGCTGGGGCTGCCATCGCGCCGCCTCCTGCGAGCCCGCTTGCCTGGCTTTTGTGTAACTATTCTGATACAGTTCCCGCGTGCGGGACCGGGCGATCCCTTCCTGCCGGGAGAGTACGCAGTGCGGTCATGGCGTCGTTGGGCAGTGGTCATGGCTCTGTGTCTGCTTGCTGTTGGCGGCGCAGCGGCGGCGCGGCTAGCGCTGGCGGACGAGCCCTCAGAGTTCGATTCGTTTAATCCCTATCTGCATCGCACAACCGGCGAGCTTGCCGATCCGATCAACATCATTTTCCGCGGCGACCTGGCTGCTGCGAGAGTGGCGATCCCGAACGTGCTCGGCTGGAAACCGGTGGCCGGCAGCGAGATGATGTTCATCGACTACGGAACGTCGCGCCCGACCGCTGCCCAGTTCGGTCTCGACCTCGGCGGCGGCTCGCGCTACCACATCCGGCTGGAGGCGGTCGAACAGCAGAACGGCCAGACCTATGTCCTCGCCGGGGTGCATCGCGATGACCTGGTTGCCTGTGGCCATGTCGGGCGTGCATTTGATCTCGCTCGCGAACTGGTTGCCAGCACATTTGACCAGGCCGGCTATGCAACCTCGCGCCTCAGCCTGAAAAACATCGAACCGGGGCGCCAGTGCGATGGCAGCTTCACGTTCGGCGATGGCTCGGCCGTCGTGATCGACCTCCCAGGTCGCCAGGTCGCTCGGTGATCGGTTATTTCCTATCCGCCATACCCGCCGTTCGCCAGTGCGGCAAGATCGGCACAGGCTGTGCGGCGCCGGCGGGTGATGCACTGCCGTTCGAGCTGTGGCCACCGCGCAGCCGACGCCAGAAGGACGGCCCGCTCCAGACCAGCCAGAAGGCGGCGCCGGCGTACAGCCAGCCCACCAGGCAATCGATCACATAGTGCTCACCGAGATAGATCACTGCCCAGGTCATCGCGAGCGGATAGATGATCGCAGCAAAACCCCAGCGCGGCCACAGCCTCCACAGCACCAGCCAGACCAGCACCGGGAAGGCGGCGTGCAGGCTCGGCATCGCAGCGACCGGGTTCGGCTTGAAGAACTGCGTTGCCAGCACCATCGGATTGCTCAGGCCGCCATAGGTCACCTCGTTCAGGATCGCGTGAACGGGCGGCAGCTGGCCGGTCTGCGCTGCCCACCAGGGCGGCGCCATCGGGAACAGCAGGTAGGTGAGGAAGCCCGCGTAGCACAGCACCAGGTATGAGATGACGAACTGCCAGTACACCGGTTTGCGCCATATCCAGAAGAAAAAGGCCAGCACGAGCGGCACAATGAAGTGCATCGGGTAAAGAAACGTTGCCAGATAGTCGTACCAGGTGATCTGCCCCGGCGTGTAGAGATGCTGCTGTAGCCAGATGGTGGGAACCACGCCGTGAAAGAGGAACCGATCGATGCTGATGGGCAAGCCGATGTGAGCGTCCGCAACGAGGCCGGAGACGATGCCGGTCAGCCCGACATAGCCGAGCAGCAGCAGAACGAGGGGCGACCAGTCGCGCAGAAAGCTCACGCCTCGTGCGGCGAGCAGGGCGAAACAGAGCAGAAACACTGCCACCACATCGGGGGCTGGCCAGGTGTGCGTAAAGATGAGGTAGCCGGTGAACAGCAGCGCATAGGCGATCTGCAGCACCAGCAGCAGCCTGCCGGGGCCGATGAGACCGCGTCCGAGCCCGAGCACGGTTTGCCGCCCCACGCCGTCAGCAGTCATCTGGCGCGCCGGCGGGGTACCATGAGGTAAGGCTGTGCTCGGACGTGTCTGCACCGGTCTGCCGCCCTGGAAACGCACAGCGAGCCGAGCCACAAGCAGCGGGAATGCGGCAGCGTCATCACGCGCAGGATCGGTATAGGTGTATCGCATGAACATGAGAAGACAATGAGAACTGTCGCCTCAGATCAGCTCGCGCAGCTCCGCATTTAGCGCTTCCACGAGGTCTGGCCGGCCGTGCAGTTGCGCCGGGGTGTTCTGAAACGATGCAATGCGCCACACGCCCCCGTCCCTGGTGGCGACCAGCATCTGCACCGCATTGATGTTCGGGTTGATGTCGGCCGCCCCCGGCGGCACCATGCCAACCACGGCTTTGAGCATCGCGACATCGGGCGCCAGCAGCCGGATGTCGCGGATCTTGCCCACATACCTGGCCGGCTTATGGTCGGCAAAGATTTGGCGGAGAGTTGCCTCGATCGAAGCGCGGCCGATCTGCTGACTGCCATCGAAGCCGATCACCTCACCGTCGTCTGCAAATGCGGCTGCGAAACTCGCGCTATCGTGGCTGTTCCAGGCGTCCCAGAGTTGCCGGCACAGCGAACGCACAGCAGTATCGTCGGCAGGCTCCGGCGTTCCCTGTTGTGAGAGATCAGCGGTCATCGGTCGGCCATCTTTCTCTAAAATCGTAACGCGCCGATTACTCCGCCACGGCCTGCGCGATGAAAGCGTCGCAGCGGGCATCGGCGCGGCGGCCGAGTGCGAGCGGGAACAGGGTGAAGCCGTGAACCCCGCCCGGATAGATGGCCAGCTCCGCCTGGTTGCCCGCTGCAAGCCAGCGCGCCTGCATGAACAGCGAGTCATCAAGCAGCGGATCGAGCGTGCCGACCGTGAACAGAGCGGGCGGCATATCTGTGAGGTCTGCATAAAGTGGCGATACATCCGGGTCGCGGCGCATAGCCGGGTCGGGCACAAAGTTGTCGAACGACCAGCGTATCGAATCGCCGCTGAGCACCAGGTTGCGATCGCCCCAGCGCAGCTGCGAGGGGGTCATCGAGAGGTCAAAGCAGCCGTAGACGAGGTTGGCGCCGCGAAAGCCGCGGTAGCCGTGCCGATCGCGCAGGCGAAGCAGCGTGACGGCTGCAAGCTGTCCGCCTGCCGACTCACCGCCGATGACGATCCGGTCCGTGCCGAACTCAGCCTGCGCCTGTCGCACGACCCATGCAACCACGGCCTCGCAGTCGTCGGGTCCGGCGGGATGCGGGTGTTCGGGAGCCAGGCGGTAGTCGATGCTGATCACCGTTACCCCGGCAGCCAACGCGATCCGCTCGTTGGCAAGATCAGAGTAGTGGGCGCCCATCAAGGACCAGCTGCCGCCGTGGATGTGAATGTAGATGCCGTGAACCGTCTTCGGCACGATCACGCGACAGGGCACGCCGGCAAGCGTGCGACTCTGCGCCAGCTTCGAGCGGACAATCGGACCGAACGGGCCGTTGCCTGACTCGCGCGCAGCCCGCGTAACCTGCGCCGGCACGGTGTGCACCTGGGGCAGGCCGGCGAGGAGCTGTTCGAGCTGAGCGTTGAACGCTGCCGTATCCGGGTCAATCGAGGCCGGGTCGAAGGGGTTGGCCGTGGTTGGATCGGCCGGCATCGGTCACCTCCGTGCGGCCGTCGAGCGGCGCAGGCAGGATCATACCGCTGCACAGCGCCGGCCGGCAATCGAGACCGCGCCCCCATCGTTTGCCTTTTGCGGTTCAGCATAATCCCACGATCGGAGTTGGAGCAGACGGGGCAGGGTCCGTCGGCTCAGTCGTGAATGGCGTACAGGGTTCCGTTCGAGGAACCAATTAAAAGCGTGCCGTCTGCGGTAAGGGCCGGGTAGCTGGCGACGATGGCACCCGTGTCGATGTCGAACAGCTTCTGGCCATCGAACTGGTAGCCGAGAATGTGACCGGCCTTGGTGCCGAAGTAGACGCGGCCATCGCGGTCGATCGCCGGTGCCGTCCACACCTCTCCGCCGGCGGGATAGCGTATGACCAGACAGCCGCTGTCGCTGTCGAGCACGTTCATGAAGCCGTTGTGGTCGCCGAAGTAGGCGAGGCCGCTGTCGGTGACGGCCGGCGACGAATAGGAGAGGCTGTTGCGCGGGTATCGCCAGAGCAGCCCGCCCGCGCTGTCGATCCCGTATTCGAACTGGTCATTGGTACCAAACAAGACCACGTCGTTCCGCCCGACCGCAGGCGAAACCTCGCTGCCGCTGGCGATATCGAAGTGCCAGAGGATTTCGGCGCGCGAGGGGTGGTCGCGCAGGGCCACGATCCGGTTGCCAACCGTCGCGTAGATCGTCCCATCCGTCCCTACAGCCGGACTGCCGTACAGCGTGTCGTGGGTGCCCAGATCGCTGACCCAACGTTCGTGGGCGCCGGCTTCATCGACCTGCAGCGCATGCAGATGACCGTTCAGCTCCGCCACATATATATCCGTGGTGTTGACGTTCACGACGTTGTTGGCGGCGGCAATTGCGGGCGAGAGTACAGGGCTTGCGAAGGGCAGCGCCCAGCGGAGTTCGCCTGCCGGCGAGAGCGCAAACAGCATATTGCGCGGACCCGGCCAGAGAATCGAGCCGCCTGCCAGAACCGCCGGCGCGATCGAGAGGTCGCTGCCGTAGCGTCCGCCGCCGTCGAAGGTCCAGCGGTCCTGCCCCGTCGCCGGGTCAAGCGCGTGCAGCACGCCGCCGTTGCTGGCGGCATAGATCGTGCCGTCGGCAGCCGTGACTGGCGCCTGCTCGATCCCACCTTCCAACTCTCGGGTCCAGCGCAGCGTGCCGGTGGTTGGTCCGGCCACAGCGGCGGTCGCAGAATGGCGCCCATCGTGCTGAAATACGGGCCAGTCAGATTTTCCCGCGCCGGACGCCGGTGTGCCGCCCACAGCGCGACCTGCGGGGCTCGGCTCTGGCGCCACACAGCCGATCTCGGCTGAAATGGATGCCGGGAGCTTCTGTTTGCGCGGCGAGCCGCAGCCGGCTGCGACAATCGCGATCATCGCCAGCAGCCACACACAGCCGGGCCAGGCGTTAATCGTCGTCTGACGGACCTCACCCCGTCCCCTCTCCATTGCCTGCGGGCAATAGAGAGGGCGATCATTGGGTGCGTTGCACGGAGTTCGAGGATAGACGGGACCGGAGCCGCCGATCGCCCGTTGCGGACACCGTTCCTCCGGCATCAGATCATCCGTCCATCCTCACCGCTCGCATCGGGCAACCGCGGATCGCCCTCTCTACCGGCGTGAGCCGGTGGAGAGGGGAAGAGGTGAGGTCGTCCCAGCGTTAATCGTCGTCCGAGCGATCCTCGCCGCGAATGTCGGTGATCAGGCCGTGGGAGACGGCGAAGGCCGCCAGCTGCTGGCGGTTGCGCAGCTCGAGCTTCTCCAGCGTGTTGCGGAGGTGTACTTTCACCGTGTTAACGGCTACCACCAGCTTGTCGGCGATCTCCTGGTTGCTCTGACCCATCGCCACAAGCTCAAGCACTTCACGCTCGCGTGCGGTCAGTTTGTTGACCTCGTCCTCGCTGCCAGGGCGCTTGTTGATCGTCAGGCGGTTGAACTCTTCCAGCAAACGGCGGGCAAGGTGCGGCGTCATTGTCGTGCCGCCGCTGTAGAGGGTATGAATCGCGTCGTGCAGCTCGTCGATGCCAACGGTCTTGAGCAGGTAGCCGCGGGCGCCGGCGCGAATCGCGGCGAACAGGTCCTCGTCCTGCTCGGACACGGTGAGCATCGCGATCGGCAGCAGTGGCACTTCCTGGTGAATCTTCGTGGCCGCGTCAACTCCGCCCATGTTTGGCATCGAGATATCCATCAGCACGACATCGGGCCGCACCAGCGTGGCTTTGCGAACCGCTTCGATGCCGCTTGCTGCCTGACCGGCGACGATGATATCGCTAAACTGCTTCAGGAGCGCAACCAGCCCCTCACGGAAAAGGACGTTGTCATCCACGACAAGGACGCGGATTGCAGGAGCAGGACGGGTCTGGTCGGCGCTGATTGACTGGACGGGTGCAGCCATGGTGCCTCCGATCGTGGACCGGCCGGAGCCGTAATCTACCATAGTGTGGCGCCCGTATTATACATTTTACCCGACCGAAAGGAACGACCGCATGCGCTTCGTCAACGCGAACATATACACGCAGGACCCGCAACGTCCAGCAGCGACCGCCATTGCCTGCGAGCGGGATCGCATCAGTACCACCGGCGACCAGAAAGATCTGCCTGCGCGCGGCG
>JBBRGK010000132.1:0-7304 GCA_038240805.1 Dehalococcoidia bacterium
CCTGTTCACGGCGCTGATCTCGGCGATTCCGCTGGGCATCTGGGCTGCCATGGCCCTGGGTCGACAACGCAGGCACAGTGCGCTCCTCGGTCACCGGTGCGGTGCCCGCCGCCGAGGTCTACCCGTACCTGTGGCTGGACAAGGCGATCCAGAACAAGACGAAGCCGTAAGCAGGTCGCTCAAAGCCGATCCGGCCGGCGGGCTTCCGCCAAGGAATGCAAGGAGCACTGCCGGCGTTTTCGTCCGTGTTGAGCAACCAATGATCGCCCTCTCTACCGGCCGCAGCCGGTGGAGTGGGGAAGGGGTGAGGTAACGACCGGCGGCCAGGGGAGAATGCGATGAGTGCTGGCCGGCCTTCGGGTTCAAGGAAAGGGATGCAATGAGCGAACAGCAGGAGCGGATCAACCGCATGATCCGGGAGTTCGACGGCCAGGGCTGGCATCGCACCGGCACGGATGTCGATCGGCGGTCGGCGGAGTGGCTGGCCGAGCAGGTCCGTGCGGCCGGGCTGGAGCCTGAGCTGGAGACGTTCCGGCTGAGCCGGGTGATGCCGCGCTCTTCCTTCATCACCGTCGGAGGCAACGGCGTCGGTGCAGCAGGCGACACGATCGAGGGACTGCCGCAGTTCGACGGCGGCTTCACCGGTCCGGAAGGGGTCAGCGGCAGACTCGGCCCGCTGGACTCCGACACCGAGATCGGGCTGGCAGAGATGGCGCCAAACGGTGCTGCGGCGGGCGCGTTGGGAGATGCCCGCCGGGCGGGGCGGCACCAGGCAATCATTGCGGTCACTCGCGGCGGTAGGCCGGGGCTCGCCCCCAGCAACGCCTGGACGTTTACCGAGCCGTTCGGACCACCGGTGCTGCAGGTCAGCAGCGAGGCAGCCGAAAGTCTGGCTGCGGCTGCGGCGAAAGGAGCTACGGTGCACGTAACCGTCCAGGCTGACCGGGAGGATGCGGAGGCGCTAAACGTGGTTGCCCGTGTAGTGGGCAGGCAGCCCGGGACAGCGCCGTTGGTGGTGATGACGCCGCGCAGCGGCTGGTGGGAATGCGCCAGCGAGCGGGGTGGTGGCCTGGCCTGCTTTCTGGAGGCGGCGCGTGCAGTGTCTGCGGCGCCGGTGCAGCGCGACGTGCTTTTCGTCGCCTCAAGCGGGCACGAGCTTGGCCACCTGGGGCTGGAGGCGTTCATCGAGCGGCGGCCAGCCCTGCCCGTCGAAGCGCTCACCTGGTTTCATTTTGGTGCGAACATCGGCGCTGCCCACGGCCCGGGCGGGCGGCTCGCTGCCTCGCACGACGAGCTGGAGCAGGTCGCGCTGGCGGCGATCTCCGAGCACGGCGCCCCGGGTGTCACGACCGCGCCGCGTGGCTGGGTGCCGGGCGGTGAGTCGCACAACATCCACATCCGTGGCGGCCGCTACATCTCGCTGGTCGGCGGCAGCCAGCTATTCCACCTGCAAAGCGACCGCTGGCCCGACGCCGTGGATGTGCCGGCGATAGCCCGCACCGCAACAGCGTTCGCAGATCTGATTGCCGCTATAGCGAGGGACGAAGTCCGCGTCGGTCTCGAGTGAATGTTAGACGGCGCGGCGCATGGCTTCGCACCGCAGTCGTTGGCAGATGGCGCTTCTCCTGTCGGGCACGCTGCTCGCAACGTAGTCGGCGAGTTGCACAGGAGTGGGACGATCTCGTTACACCATGAGATGTAATTGTCCTGTGTTTACCTGGAAGTGCTTGCCGAGCATCGTATCCTGCGTCGAGTACGAGGATCCTATGCTCGCACCGTACAGGATCTCCGGGATCGCGCTCATTCGCTCAAATGCCAATTTACTGACTCTTTGTCCATCCTCAATCATGAATGGCACATCGTGAGCCCTTACTTCGAGAGCGGCTACTGTTCCCTGGGGCGCCCCTGGCTCATGCACACCAAAACCCGGATCAAAAAATCCGGCGTAATGGGTGCGCAACTCACCACTGGTCGGATCGTAGGCAACCATGTCCGCAGCCAACCCTGCAGGAACACGAATTCGCTCACGCGACAGTAACAGGTAGAACTCCTCGGGATCGAGGACAATGCGGTCCTTGCTCTCAGCATATACAGGCTCCCAGAATTCGGCGGGATCGTAGTGCCTGATCTTACTGAGATCGATGAGCCGGCTGTTCTTCTTCGCCCGATAACCAACGACTCGATTCGGAGACAAGCGCCGTAAGTCAACGCTCATGAAAACTCCGTCGCCAAGAACCAGATCTGCTTCACAATAGCCGTCGAAAGCATACACAACAGGCTCTCTCCCGTGCAGCGCCTTCATATCTTCGTCACTGCATCGGGCATTACCCGAGATGAGCCGAAGCTGATTCAGCGAGAGCCCGGTATTCACCTTAATCGCGAACGAGCGTGGAACTATTTCCAGGAATAGTCCACCCTGATAACCCGTTTCTACTTCGTCGAATCTGTAGCTGCAATCGGTAATAACCCGAGTAAACACATCCAAACGGCCAGTAGAACTCTTGGGGTTTGCCTTAGCCCGCACCGCTACCGGGAGAGCCAGTTCTTCAATCAGAGGAATTAGATATGGTTGATTTCGTTCAAGAACGGCTCCATCGCGGAGATCGATTTCGCCCATCGCATAGTCTTTGAGCTTCTCAAGGACCGAGCTGCTTCCTGGAAGAAAGCTGCAGCGTAGTCGATATGCTGTCGGGCCGAGCCTAAGATCCATACTTGCCGGTTGAATATTGGTTTCGGCGATAACTAACGAAGTTGAAGCGATATACTTCGCCTGGATAGCCGCTCGGAGGGATTGCGCGGGGAATACGCCACAATGTGGAATTTCCATGTTCATCCTAATTTAGCGGCCCTCGCGCCCATCGACTGGCTGCCCGCATTCGATTCGCGTGAATCCTGGCGTAGCACTCGAGACTGCAGAAGAGTCCATCGGCTAACTTTCCTGATCCGAAGCGCTTTGTGTCTTCCAACACCGCACTGCAGACCGGACAGACGTCTGCTAAAAGTGCTAATCACGCTTGCTCACGCTGCTCTGGCGTCATTCTCGAAGTCTAAGTGGCGAAATCGATCCGGGCAATTCCCACCGCACCATAAGTCCTGAACAAAGGTCGCTTTTCTGTCAAGCTGCGTAAGATCAGGCGAGCGTATCGTACTGTCGGTCCGTGTCGGACCCGCCTGGCACAATCCTGCAGCGCTGATTGGTTTGCCGTAGTTGGCTGCCGGCACGGCCTTGAAATCAGCGGTCAGGAAGCAAGGTGCAGCAGCCGCGCGGCGGTGCCGCCGAGAATGAGGTCGCGGTCCGCCCGGCTGAGGCCGGGCTGCTGCTCGATGCTTGCCACAGGCTCGGGATCGCCCATGTCGAAAGGGAGGTCGCTGCCCATCAGCATGTGGTCGGCGCCGACCTTTTGCAGGGCCAGACCCCGAGCGTCCGCATCGTGGGTGAGGCTATCGACGTAGATTCGCGGCAGGTAGTGGCTCGGCGGCCGGGCAATGTTGAGGCGGCTTTCGGGCCGGGCGTGGTAGCCGTGATCCCAGCGGCCCAGCAACATCGCGAACGAGCCGCCACCGTGGGCAAAGCAGCAGTTCAGGCCAGGAGCAGCGTCATAGACCCCACCGAAAACCAGGCTTGCGATCGCAACTGCCGTGTCGGTGGGATTGCCGATCAGGTTGCCCAGGTAGTAGCGGCGCAGACGGTCCTGGCCGAGCACCGCGTTGGGATGCACGAAGACGAACGCGCCCAGCTCAGCGGCGCGCTGGAAGAACGGCAGGAACTCGGGCTCGTCCAGGTTGCGGCCGGCGATGTTGGTGGCGATCTCAACCCCGCTCAGACCTTTTTGCAGCATCGCACGCTCAAGCTCGCGGATCGCAAGCTCCGGCGACTGCAGCGGTACGGCGGCCAGGCCGGCAAAGCGGCCGGGATGCGTCTGCATCAGCTCTGCCAGCCGATCGTTGACCATCTGGTGGAGATCGAGCGCCTTTGTGCCCTCGATGTGGTTCATGAACAGCGGCGGCGGCGCAGAGATGGCGACCAGATCGAGTCCGCGCCGGTCCATCTCCCGCAGCTGCGCTTCCGGCTGATACATCTCCGGCAGGAGTGGGTGCCTGCTGGTGCCCGTACCCATGTACTCGCGGCCGTCCTCGCGAGAGATCACGGCTCCCCACGCGTTGCCCTCGCGGCGGATCTCCTGCATGTACGCTTCAGGGTAGAAGTGCCAGTGAACGTCGATCTTCATCTCATCAGCCTCGCCGCCGGCCTCACCGGCATAGTAGTTGTGGTCCGGTCATTTGCCGCCGGGAGAGATCTGAACGGGGCTTTTTCTGAAGCTCTTGCCGAACACATCCTGGCCGCTGTCCTTCAGCGACCGCACGGCGGCCTCGGCCAGATCCGTGCGGAAGGCGGTCGGGTCAGGGTCGTGTTTGATCACACCGAAGTCTCTGGCAATGGCTGCCGTGCGCTGGAAGGCGGCCGCATCCATGACCCCGATGCCGTTCGGCGCCGCGGGCCAGGCCAGCGCGTTGATCTCGTTCATCTGCCACGCCTGATGGCCGAAGCCGAGCGAGGAGCCATTCTTGATTACAAACTGGACGCACTCCACCTGGTGGTCGCGGCAGTACATCCAGCCGAGGAACGAGGCTCGAAGGAACTTCTTCGCCGTGTCCTGGTTCTTTGTGCTCTTGATCCAGTCGCTGCGCACGAAGATGCCGTCCTCGAGCATGCCCGTGCCCGCCTGCTCCATGCTTATCGTGTTGAGCTGGTCGAGGGTAAAGAGCCTGCCCGTCTTCGGGTCTTGCTGCTCCAGCATCTGCGCCAGCTCGTTGTAGGTCATCGCCGCAGCGGAATCGACCTGGCGGCTCAAAAGCTGGTGCATGTCGAACGGTTGATCGACGATCGTGACGTCCTTGTTCGGTTCGAGGCCGTTCTTCCACAGGGCGGCGAACACCTCGTACTGATTGCCGCAGCACCAGACGCCGACCTGCTTGCCTTTCAGGTCCGGCAGCGTCTTGATGCCGGAGTCCTTCCACTGCACCTCCAGCAGACCGCTCCGCTCAAACACCTGGGCGATGTTGACGAGGTCCATGCCCTGCTCGCGTGAGGTAAGCAGGCTGGGCAGAAAGTTGAGCCCGAACTCGGCGCCGCCGTTGTTGACGACCTGCTCGGGGGTGATGTCCGGGCCGCCTTGAAGAAGCTGGACATCCAGCCCTTCCTTCTTATAGAAGCCAAGCTCTGCCGCAGCGTAGTAACCGGCGAACTGGGCCTGGGTCACCCACTTCAGTTGCAGCCGCACCTGCCTGTTGCCCCCGCTGTCCGGGTTGTTCAATGTACTGGGGTTGCGGGCGCAGGCCGTCGCCGCAACCACCAGCAGCAACACGAACCAGAGTGGACGAGGAGCCGTGCGGGGGAGCGACATGCATGCGCCTCCGGCGGTGTGAACGCGTTGCGGCAGCGTACCATTCAGGCTGCATGACTGTCACGCAGCAGGGGCGAGAGGCGATGCCACTCGCTCAGAAGTAGTACGTCTTCTACCCCATGAGTCCGCCTCAGAGGCGATACGAAGTATACGTGAGATACCTTGCAGGGACATTTATCAGAGGGCTGTCCGCGTTTGATACTGAGCCTGTCGCATACAGAGCCTCGGTCTCCTCATCGTTGATGCCGCAGCGCCCGGCGACAGGAGGTTCAGCATGAACAGGTTACAGATGCTCGTCGCCGCTGGCGCCATCCTGGCAGCTTCGCTTCCGGGTGCACTGGCCGGCACGGTTGCCAGGGCGGATGAAACGGTACCCGACGCTACTGCGACGGTGGATTACTCGGTCTCGGCGCTAGCAGGCATGACCTGCACTGGCTTCGTCCACGCCGAGTTCAGGGGTATGGCCTGGAAGGCAAGCGCCGGCACCTTCGCCATCGTGACCGTCGATGAGGATGTGACCGCTCAGAACACGCCCGGCATCGTGACCGTGACGGCGGACTCGAACTGCATGGACACCCAAGACCCGCACCTGCTCGACGTGCTCAGCGCAACGGCGAAGAGCAAAGGCGCTCGGTACATGGAGGGGCTTTCGATCGGCACCGACCACTTTGGCTCGGCCATCGGCCCGGCGTAGGGAGGGTCCGCCCCAGGATCGCACTCCCGCCGGTGGATGTAGCATGGAGTCTCACCATCGCGGGAACTGTGAGGCAGCAGGACTTGGTGCAACAGCCTGGCTTGCTTGTACTGTTTGGCGGCCCTGCCGGGGCAGGTAAATCGACTCTCGCTGTAGCATGGTGAGGCACGCGTGCCCGCGCAGTTCACATTGAACTGGATCGGGTGCGCGAGCAGATCATCGCCGGACGCGCCGACCCACAGCAGCCCTCAGCGCTCGCCGGTGAGCAGTACGCCCTCAGCGTGGCCGCGAGCCTCGCGTCTGCCCGCTTGTTTTTGTCTGCCGGCTACGACGTGGCGGTCGATGACGTACTGGACCCGGATGCGTTCGACACGCACTGGCGCCCGCTCCTCGATGAGCTTACCTGGCGTGTGGTCATCGTTCGCCCGGCCCTTGAGGAGACGCTGCGCCGATCGGCGTTGCGGGAGAAGCGGGTGCTGGAGGAACACTCACGCTGGCAGCACGAAGCCACCGGCGAGTGGCCGCAGCATCTCCGCATCGATACGACCAGTCAGACGGTCGCCGCGAGCCTTGCCGGGGTCTTAAAGCTGCTCGACGTATGAGCCATGCTTCGTGAGCGCCGGCCCTGCCGGGCGCGATCCTTACAGCCCGCTCACCATCATCCTGTTGACCTTGATCGTCGGTGCGGCCGTGGCGCCAAGGAACTCGACATCGCTGCCGACCATCTCGATGCCGGCCAGCACGTCTTTGAGGTTGCCGGCGATGTTGATCTCGCTCACCGGGTAGCTGAGCTTGCCGTTTTCGATCCAGAAGCCGGCGGCGCCCTGCGAGATGTCGCCGGTGGTGATGTTGATGCCGAAGCCCATCAGCTCGGTTAGATAAAGCCCGTCTTCGACCGAGCCAACGATCTCCTCGTAGCTGTGCGGGCCGGCCTCGAAGACCAGGTTGGAGACGCCGACCATCGACATCGAGCCGACGCCGCCGCGGGCGTTGCCGGTCGTCGTATGTCCTGTCTGCCTGGCGTTGTAGTTATCGAACAAGAACTGCTGAAAGACGCCGCGCTCGAACAGCACATTGCGTTTGGCCGCCACCCCCTCGGCGTCGAACGGCAGACTGCCGAGCATGCCGGGCATCGTCGGATCATCGACGATCGTCACCAACGGCGACGCCACCTGCTTGCCCTCCTGCCCGAGCAGGAAGCTGGC
>JBBRGK010000133.1:0-7303 GCA_038240805.1 Dehalococcoidia bacterium
AATGGAGGGCGACGGCGGCATGGACTTGCAGGATGTGATCTACGAAACCGACGGCCCGGTGGCGATCGTGCGGTTGAACCGGGCGCGATATCGCAACGCCCAGAGCTGGCGCCTGCTCGATGAAATGGACGCCGCCTTCGATCGCGCCGTGGCCGATGAGGCGGTGCGCGTGGTGATCCTGATGGGGCTTGGAGAGCATTTCTCTGCCGGGCACGACCTCGGCTCGCCGCCGCAGTTAGAGGATCGCGAGCGGCGCGGCGCACCGGCCGAGGGTCCCGGCTTCTACGAAAACTTCCGCCACTTCAACCTCGATCTCACGCTGAAGTGGCGCAACCTGCCAAAGCCGACGATCGCTATGGTGCATGGCTTCTGCATCTACGGCGGCTGGATGATCGCCGCCGCGATGGACCTGGTATTCGCGTCCGATGACGCACTGTTTCTGCCGGCGCTGCTGGAGTACATGTCGGTGCCGTGGGACATCGGTGTGCGCAAAGCGAAAGAGTACGTCTTTGAGAGCCGCTTCCTGACGGCCGAGGAGGCGCAGGCCCAGCACTTCGTCAACCGGATTTATCCGCGAGAGGATCTGGAACGCGAGACGATCGCCTACGCAAAACGGGTGGCGCAGAACGCGCCGATGGCGCTGCGGCTGGCCAAGCACTCGATCAACCAGATGCAGGACGGGCAGGGTTTCTCTCAGAACATGGAAACGGCTTTTCACGACTTCCTTGTCTGGAGCCGCCTTCGCTCGGTCGATCCGCAGGCTGTGCGGACGAACCGTCAGCTGCCGGGGGTCGGGCTAGCGCTTCAGCGTCTGCGCGGCGAGGAGCCGCAGCCGCTCCCCTGATTGCAGCGGCGAGCCATGCAGCCAGGCCGTCAGTGAACGTCGACCTGCATGCCCGTTTCGCCGAATAACCAGAAATACTGCGCGTCCTGGATGAACAGTCCTACGCAGCCGTGGCTGCTGCGGTGGTCGCCGAACGTGCTCTCTGGCTGCCAGTAGTTAAGGTGCAGCGCGTCGCCGGCGAAGTCGAAGTACTGGGTAAAGAGCACGTTCTCGACATCGTAGCGCTCGGCCGGATCGTTGATCCCGGCCTGCGCCGAGGTCATCGTCTCGTTTACAACCTGGTACTGGATATGCCAGGTTCCTGTTGGCGTGTTGAATCCGGGCTTGCCGGTCGTCACCGGCGCCGTATAGACGACCACGTTATCGATCAGCAGCGATGCAGTCTGGCTGTCGAGGTCCACGTCCACGCGCCGCACGCCCTCTGGCAGCTGCTCTGGCAGCACCTCACCCGCGCGCGGAATCCAGACGTAGGCGGAATAGATGTAGCCGCCATCGACTTCGAACCACTGGTTGCTCCAATCCTGGATTGCCATCGGCCAATCCTGATCGCCGACGACCACGCGCTCACCCGGCACTTCTGAGAACAGGGCAAGACGTTGCTCATAGCTCACGGCGCCGACGACGGCGCTATCGCTGTTCGGGGCAACGTGAATGGTCGCCTGGCCGGTCAGCGCGTAGCCAAAGACAACATCCGGGTCGGCTCCGCCTGCCGGTGTCGAACCAGAGCCTGGTAGTGGGCCTGTCACAGGGGTAGGCGTCGGGGAAGGTGTTTGTGCCGGAGCAGGTGCCGGCGTCTGCGTCGGAGTCGGTGCAACGGTAGCGGGCAACGGTGTGCCCGGCGTTCGTGACGCGATCGGGGAGGAGCGTGGTGCGGGCGTTGGAGTCGTGGAGTTGCCGGCTCGCGGCGTTGCAGCGATCGCCGGTTGTGGCGTCCCCGGTGATGCAGTCATTGCCGGGGCAGACGGTGATGCCTGCTGGAGGGCCGCGCCCGCGTTTGCGTTCTGGCTGAGCGCGGCAATGATCAAAAGCAAAGAGGCGGCGCTAACAGCAGCAAAAACCAGTGTTCGCGAGCGGGACACCTGGTTACGATTCGAGCGGGAGAACAGACGGTTCATTCAGGTTCCTATGGGTGAAGTTGGCGTGCCGGGCGCGCGTATGCTCCAGACCGCCGCCGCTGAATTTCTCAGCGCATCAATGACGGTCACTCAGACGGACTAACGGACCGTCCGCACAGGGGGCATGCTCAGTCTATCAGGAAGCGGCCACGTTCTATCGACACTATTACGTTTACGGTGTGGAAACTCCCGGCCATGTGCGTCAGTCTGCGACAATGGCGGCGGCGTTCGCATCGGGGCCGCAGAGGAGCATGGACGAGAACGGACCTCACCCCTCCCCTCTCCACCGACTGCGGCCGGTAGAGAGGGCGATCATTGGTTGCCCGATACGGACAGTAAGGATGGACGGCAGTTTTCAGCTATCGCAGCTTCGTTCTTCGCGAGGGAAACTCAAGATTGGTGGCCCAACTCCTGTCTATCCTCGAACTCCGTGCAACGCTGGCACGGATCGCCCTCTCTATTGCCGAAGGCAATGGAGAGGGGAAGGAGTGAGGCCCGTTGGTCCGTAGCCCCAATTGAATTCGCACCCGGAGCAAGCCATGGCCGACTTTTCGCTGCTCGACCGGCCGCAGGTTCGCGGCATCATGTTCTATCCCGCTCCCTACCGTTCGCCGCCGCCCGAAGGCGCTCGCGACTTGTTCGTGCCGGTCGGAGATGGCGTGAAACTGCATGTCCGCATCTATGCTGGCTCTGCTGATGCTCCCACCGTCATGCTCTTTCACGGTAACGGCGAGGTGGTCGCCGACTACGATGACCTCGCCGTTCTCTACGTGCAGTCCGGGCTGAACCTGGTGGTCAGTGATTACCGCAGCTACGGGCAAAGCGGTGGCAGTCCAACGTATTCCGCGATGATGGCGGACGCCCACGCAGTCAAGGCGGCGGTGCTGTCAGAACTGGACGCTCAGAACTGGCAGCGTAGCCGCTTGCTGATGGGTCGCTCGCTTGGGGCGCTTTCGGCGGTGGAGCTGGCCGCAACCGATCCGGGCGGTTTCGACGGCCTTGTCATGGAGTCGGGCGCGGCAAACCTGCGTGGCTGGGCGAGGTTTGCCTCACCGGGTGAAGAGGCCGAGTGGGCGGCTCTCGCTGAAGCGCAACGCCAGCGGCTGGCGGCTGTGCGGCTGCCGCTGTTGACGATCCATGGAGCCGAGGACGAGCTTATCCCGCTTGAGCGGGCGATCGAGGTGCATGAGGCCGCTGGCTCCCCGATAAAGGAACTGGTCGTTATCCCCGGCGCCGGCCACAACGATTTGCTTTCCATCGGCATGCAGGCATACTTCGAGTCACTGTCAGCGTTCGCGATCCGGTGCAAGCCGGACTGATTGCAGGTTTTGCCCCTGGTTTGTGCGGCAGTTGACGCGCCATTGCGGTAACGTGGCAGGAACGGTTTGGGAGATGATGGTTCGGAGCCGGGCGGCCGAGGTGCCGTGGAGGTCGGGCAATGCGAAATGTCCCCTACAAGTGGCTGGTGCTTGCCGTTGCGGTCGTAGGCGTGTTCATGAGCGTGCTCGATAGCACCATCGTCAACATCGCTGTCCCTTCATTAATTGGCAGCTTCCAGGCAAGGGTCTCCGATGTGCAGTGGGTGATCACCGGCTACCTGCTTGCCCTCGGCGCCAGCATTCCGATCACCGCGTATCTCGCTGATCGCTACGGCATCAAGCCGGTCTACATCGGTGCGCTGATCGCCTTCACGCTGACCTCCGCGCTCTGCGGACTAGCGCAGAACCTGCCGATGCTGATCGCTTTCCGCATCCTCCAGGGCCTGGCGGGCGGTGGCCTGATGCCGCTTTCGCTTGCGCTCACGTTCCGCGCCTTTCCGCCGGCCGAAGTCGGCCGCGCGATGGGTTATTCTGGCGTGCCGATCCTGTTTGCTCCCGCCATCGGCCCGACGCTCGGCGGCTACCTGGTGGAGTTCGTGAGCTGGCGGTTCATCTTCTTCATCAACCTGCCAATAGGGCTGATCGGCATCGCCATCGCAGTCGCATGGCTCAAGGACTACCGGGCGGAACAGCGTCCGCAGCTCGACGTGCCTGGCGTGGCGCTCTGTGTCGCCGGCACCGTGAGCTTGCTGTACGGCGTGGCTGAGGCGGGAAGCGCCGGCTGGGGATCCGGACAGGTGCTGTTGCCGCTGCTGGCTGGCGTCGCGATGCTGTGCCTCCTGGTGTTCGTGGAGCTGCGCAGCGCCAACCCGCTGCTCGAGCTGCGCCTGTTCGAGCGCCCTGCCTTCGCCTTGCCGGTCGTGATCACCTGGCTCAGCTCCCTGGCGCTGTTCGGCGGCACCTTTCTGCTGCCGCTATTCTTCGAAAACCTGCACGGCTACACTGCGTTCCAGGCCGGCATGTTGTTGCTTCCCCAGGCGCTGGCCTCGGCGGTAGCGATGCCCATTGGTGGCCGCATGTTCGACCGGGGCGGCTCGCGCCTGCCGACCCTGTTGGGGTTCGCGCTGCTGGTGGGCGCCACGGCTCTGCTGCTCTGGATGAACGCAGATACCGCGTGGCCGTGGATTGCCGTGATCCTGACCGTGCGCGGGTTTGGCATGGGGCTCGGAATGATGTCTACCACGACTGCCGCGATGGTCGCGGGGCGCGGCGTCTCCGAAGCGCGCGTTTCGGCGCTCGTGAGCATCACCCGCCAGATCGCCAGCGCGCTCTCTGTCGCGCTGCTGGCGACGGTCCTGCAGGCGCGCGTTACGGCGCACACGCCGGCCGGCACGTCTTTGCGCACGGTCCAGGCCGCTGGCGCGGAGGCAGTTCGCGGTGCGGTGCTCGGCTTCCACGAGACGTTTTTGATCCTGCTCCTGGCTGCCGTGCCGGTGCTGCTGCTCGCCACCCGCCTTCGTGACAGCCGGATAGACGACGCGCAATTGCCGGCCGCTGCGGTCGAAAGCGTAGCCTGAGAGGCGGGCACCGATGCGCGCATTGTCGCCGCGCCGCGGTCCGTGCCACATAACGCAAACTCGCTGTACTTCATCACGTGCTTCGTCACGTTTGCGGAAGGACGGGGTTGAAAACGTGGAGCCCGCCTACTGTGCCAGCCAGCCGCCATCGACGAAGATCGTCTGCCCGGTGATATAGGACGACGCGTCAGAGGCGAGCAGGATCAACGTACCGGCCAGCTCCTGCGGCTGGCCCCAGCGGCCCATCGGCGTGTGCGAAATGATGAACTCGCGCCGTTCCGCGTCCTCGTACAACGGTCGGGTAAGCTCCGTCTCGAAGTAGGCCGGCCCGATCGCATTCACCGTGACGCCGAACGGCGCCCACTCGATCGCGAGCACCCGCGTGAGCTGCGCAACTGCGCCTTTGCTGGATGCGTACGCTGTCTGCATCGGCAGCCCGATGGCTGAAAGGATGGAGGTGATGTTTATCACCCGCCCGAAACCCTGCTGCACCATCACCCTTCCAGCCGCGCGGGCGCAGAAGAAGTAGCCACGTAGGTTGAGCCCCATCACCTCGTCGAAGTCCGGCGTGGTTAGCTCCAGTGCCGGCTTGCGGATGTTCTTGCCCGCGTTGTTGATGAGGACATCAATCCGGCCAAACCGCTCGACGACTCCGGCCACCATTGTCTCGACAGCCGCCTCATCGGTGACGTCGGCGATAACAGCGTGCCCCTCGCCGCCGCCCTCCGCGACCACGGCACAGACCTGCTGCAGATCTGCCTCCGTGCGGCCGCAGACGACCACCCTGGCGCCAGCGCTGGAGAGCGCCTGTGCAGCCTCCGCGCCCAGGCCACGGCTGCCGCCCGTGATCAGCACGGTCTTGCCGCTCAGATCGAAGATCCGTAGCCCGGCCGGCAGGTCCATCAAGCTCTCCGATCGCAGGCAATTTCTATCAACCCGGTTCCAGCGCTCTTACTCGAACGGCTGACCATAACGTTCGCGGTGGGCAACCTCCGCCAGCGGCTTGCGGGCGCTCTTGCCCCGCTTGAGTGCGTTCGCCGGGTAGCCAAACGGCAGGACTGCCAGCAGGTCTAGCTCCGTCGGTATATGCAGCAGCGCCTTGATCTCCTCCATGCCGCCGAAGCCGACCCAGTTGGAGCCGACCCCTTCGTTCCACGCCGTCAGCAGCATGGACTGAATCGCCCTGCTGGCATCGGAGACGGCGTACTGCGTCCGATCGATCACTACCGCGATCGCCACCGACGCCTGGGCGGTGTACGGTCCGCTGCGCGCCAGTTCTCCCAGCCGGCGAAGGGTCTCCCGCTCCTGTACCACGACGAAATGCCACGGCTGCCCGTTCATGGAGCTGCCTGTCAGCCGCGCTGCCTCAACGATGCGGCGTACCAGCCCATCGGGAACGGGCCGTTCGTCGTATTGCCTCACCGCAAGCAGCGTGCGGATCGCCTCAAACACTTCCATGGGCAGGTCTCCCTTACGCCGGCGATTATCAATGACCCGCCTCCGGTTTTCGCCGGGGCGCCGGTGTCACATATCGTACCCCGCAGGTGGCGTTTGGGGGACCGCGCAGATGGCATTTGGGGCCGGGCAAGGGCTTCCTCGCTGGCGTGCTACGATTGCGCCGGTTTCTACTCGCTGCCTGAAGGACATGACAATGCGCATCGGGATCGGGCTGGCTCGGATGGTAACGGCGCCGTCGCTTGAGAACTTACTCGCTGCGGCAAAACGCGCCGAGCGGGACGGATTTGCAACGGCGTGGCTATCGCACAGCTTCGGCGCCGATGCGCTGACCGTGCTCGCCCTCGCTGGCCAGGAGACGGATCGCATCGAGCTGGGCACATCGGTGGTGCCCACCTACCCACGTCATCCAGCTGCCCTCGCGCAGCAAGCGCTGACCACCCAGGTTGCAACAGGCAACCGGTTCACGCTCGGCATCGGCCTCAGCCATCGAGACATGATCGAAGACGCGCTGGGGCTGGACTACAGCCGTCCCATTCCTCACACGCGGGAGTATCTCACCGTATTGACCGGCCTCCTGTCGCAGCAGCCGGTGCAGTTTCGCGGCGAGCTTTATCGGGTGGCGGCGCAGCTCCAGGTGCCAGGCGCCGCCCGGCCTCCGGTCCTGGTCGCGGCGCTCGGTCCGGCGATGCTGCGCCTGGCAGGACGGCTGGCCGAGGGCACGGCGATCTGGATGGGCGGTCCGGTCTACCTGCGAGATGTCGCGATTCCGACGATCACCGCCGCGGCTGCGGCTGCCGGCCGGCCGGCTCCCCGCATCGTGGCGGGGCTGCCCGTCTGCGTCACGGATGCGGCGGAAGTTGCCCGTCAGACAGCAAAGCAGCTATTCGCGCAGTACGGAAAGTGGGCGTCATACCGGGCGACGCTGGATCGTGCTGGTGCAGCCTCGCCTGAGGATGTCGCCCTGATCGGCACGGAAGAGCAGATCGCCGG
>JBBRGK010000134.1:0-7298 GCA_038240805.1 Dehalococcoidia bacterium
CGATCGGCCTCTCGTCGGCCCGCAACAGGCTTACGATGTGGCGCAGATGATCTGGCAGATCGTCCTTGTGGCAGTTGAGCAGGGCGACCATGCGCCGTTCAGCCCCTTGCTTGCGCCCCTCCTTCATGGCATACAGCGCCAGCGAGTGGCCCAGGCTGCGCGCCCACCGGCCACTCTCGCGCCCGCCGCCGTCACTGCCAGCCTGCAGGCGCGGGGTACCGTTGTTGTGCGGGTAGAGCGCGTAGAGCGTTGCCACCTGGAAGCAGGCGTCCTCGAACGGATCCGTTGAACCACGGCCATCGAGCAAGGCTAGCACCTGGCGGTAGGCGCCCGGCGCGGCACCGGGCGTGCTGCCCAGGCCGCGCCGCAACTCTGCCAGCGCTGCCCGATGTCCCGCCTCGGCCCGCGCGCTCCGATCGTTCCCCAGCGCCTGTAGTCGGTTGATAAAGCCGGCGGCCCGCGCGCCGCCCGGTTGGTTCATCGCGTCCCTCCTTGCTGCTCCAACAACTGCTGCTGTCCCTGTTCAACCGCTGTCTCCGGCACTGCATCTCCTTCGGCCGCTGGCTCGCGGGGCACTACGTGTGCCAGCAGGATGCCAAGCTGCCTTTCCGCCAGCGCTACGGCCCGGTGCGCTTTTCCTGACGACTCGAAGCCATTTACTGCATTGCGAAACGCCTGCTGCACGGCCTCGCGCACCGAGGACCGCCAGACAGGCAGCGTCCACAGACCGTGAGTAACTTCGTCGAAGGCGTTCAGCGTGCGGTCGCCCGGCAGATTACTGAGTAGGGTCTGGAACGGGCTCTCCAGCCGCTGCCAGTACCCCAGCTCCGGCGAAATGTGCGCTGCTAGCTTTTTCTGCGCGTCTTTGTCCGCTGTCATGTTCATAGCCAGCACCATCAGCGGCGAGCTGTACGGCACTTTCGCCTTGCCCGGTCGCTCGACATCGATCAGCCGCCAACCCAGCAGTCGAGCGGCCGTCTCTGCCGTGTTCAATGCCTGTCGCAACGCCTGCACAAGCGAGGGATCGTCAAGGTAGTCGCGAGGAATTGCAAGCCGCTCGTGCCGCCAGAACAACGGCTTGGACTTGTCGGCGCTGAAGCCAAACACGTCGATCGGCAGCGGATTAGGCACGTCGATTCCCGCACCGCTCACGGCCCTCAGCCATGCAAGCGTACCCGGCTGGCTGTACGAGTTGTCCTCCACTGAGGCCAGCAGAGCCGTGCTGTCGCGCCACAGCGCCCGGTCCTCCGAGAGCCGCAACGGCGTGAATGGCTTCTGTCCGGGCGCCGCCTTCAGCAGCGCGCGGTAGGGCACCATCGTCTCCGCATGGTTTTGCGAGAACTCGCCGGGGAACTGGTAGCCTTTGAACAGCACGGCCGAACGCACGACCACGTTGCCAACCGCGTCTAGTTCGGGCAGCAGCAATATCCTCCGCGCCTGCCACGTCAGCAGATCGAGGTAGCCGTCCGGCACACGGTCGCGCGACCCGGTGACTTCCTCTCGCTCCCAGGCTGTCCTGTCGGCCGTTGAGTCGAAGCTGTATGGCTGGTGCATGCCATCGGGCTCATAGCCGACCAGGTTCAACAGTAAAGTCTCGAATAGGTTGTCGCCGCGCACCAGGCAGACCGCGCTCTGGATCAGCGGCGCCCCATCTGAGAACTCCTTGCCCTGCGCGTTGTCGCTTGTCTTGATACCGCCAAGGTCGAATGACTGCGCAGCGACCAGGGCGCGGGCAGCTTCAGCCGGCGAGAGCGACGGTGGAGGGTCAACCATTTGATGATCGAACAAAGTCGGACTGGAGTCGCCCTGCTGACGCAAGCGAGCGACCGAAGCCGCGCGCTCTCGGGGCAGTCCCGCCACCTGGTAAAATGGTCGCTCCGCACCGAACAGATCGAAGCGGCTGTGAAACCGATCGAGGTAGCTATCGATTGGGGCGGGATCGAAGCGCCCGCGTTTACGCAGACTCTGCCAGGCGTCGGGCGTTGCTGGGCCGGCCGGGTCCCCGCTGCACCGATGCACGATCGTAAGCAGGAGCCGGTACAGCGCCGGCGTGACCAATGGGTTTTCGCCGGCAACTTCCGCGATCTCGGACGACTGCTGCAAGACGGCCCGCAGCCCCAGTTCGCCGCGTCGGCCGTCCTTCCAAACGCACGGTAGCCAGGGTTCATCAATCAGATTGAAGCTAAAAACAGGATCGGGCATGGAACCTCCAGTCGTGCTCACTTGGCCGGCTCCGCCGGGCTCTCCATGAATAGATGCCATCCCACCCCGCACCCTACGGAGGCTCCCGCGCCGCGATTTGGGGTGAACGCCTGCAATGAACTGTGCCGCTCGGCGCGGTCATCGCTGCACCGGCGTAACCTTCAGGCCGGAGTTCTCGTCCAAAGTGAGCAGCGGGCCGCCGCCCAGGTAGCGCATGGCACCATCACTTTCCACCAGGTCGACTCGCCACGCGTGGCTCAAGGCGGGCGAATCCTGCCAGTAGTCCGGATGCTTCTGGCTCCGCCAGTGACCAACAACGTCGTAGTGTGTCACCTCAATCGCCCGTTCGAGCATGAACACCTCGAGTTGCCGTCGCGCCTTGCGCCTTTCGGCATCCAAACGATCCTTCCCACGCCGTCGCTCTTCACCCGGCGCCGACGCCGAGCGCCTGAAACGTCCGTACTCACGTCTCGCCTGCAACCATGCCGCAGTCAGCCGTGCAGCCTCCTCCTGTTCGTCGGGAAGCAACAGCACGAGCGTGACTGCGAGCGGCGCAAGTCGGGTCAAAGCCTGCCACTGCACATGGACATCCGGCTGATCCTCCCTGACAAAGTCTCTTGTCATCAGGTGGAGTTGGCCCGAGAGTTCGCCCCCCGGCTTCGGCGTCCAACGCATGTTCGCTTCCAGTACTTCTTTCCCCATCTGTTTCTCAAGCGCGGCCTTACTTTTCGCCAACTCAGCTTCCCAGTGACCGTCTGGCAGTCTGCGCGGCTCGTCGTCACCGTAAACGTCTTCGATGATGCCCTGAATGTCGTCCGGCAGGACAATGACGCCGCCGTCCGTACCAAGCAGAGCGCGCTGCGCCAGGCTCAACCACGACCGCAGAAGGACGTAGGGCGCGTAGACATAGCGAGAACCCCGATCGAAACCCGGTAAGCTGCCGTCATATGCTTCCGGTCCGATCAGCCAGAGCTCGGGCTTCAGGAAACCAGGTCGCGCGCCACGGTCATGGCGCTGCAAGCGGCCCGCGCGCTGCAGCAATAGATCGGCCGGTGCGAAATCGCTGACCATCAGGTCAAAATCGAGATCGAGGCTTTGCTCGATAACCTGGGTCGCGACAAGGATCGCTTTGCGTGGTCGCTCGACCTGGGTCGGATCTCCGTCTGGATTGGTTCCACCCGTGTCTGGCTTACCAAATGCTCTCAATACACGCCGCTCATTCTCTGATCGCTCCTTGAAGCGATACCGCGCATGGAACAGACGCACGATCGGTCCGCCATCTTCGTCCGGGAAATAATGCCGCAGCGCGTCGTACATTACCTGCGCCCGTCTCACCGTGTTGCAGACGACGGCGATGCAGCCGCCCTCCTGTAGACGTTTCTGAAGCAGGCCTGCGAGCCTGCAACTGCCGTCATCGTGTGGCATCGCGTCGTCGATCAGACTCACGAGCAGGGACTTGTGACGCATGCGGGCAGCATCGATGCCGCGGCAGTCCTGTGACGAAGGTGTCGCCCAGCTCAGGCGTGGGTACGGCGTATCCGGCACCGCTTCAGCAGGCGCCTTCGCGAAACCGAGTCCCTCGCGGTAGGCGTCAAGCAAGCTCTGGCGTTTGTTTGCCGTCAGCGTAGCGGACAATAGGATCACCGGTGAGCCAAGCGCTCCCAGCCAGCGGAGCACGCCTTCGAGCAACGTTGACATATAGGTGTCGTAGGCATGCACTTCATCAACGATCACCGTCTTTCGGTGGACGCCAAAGAGTCGCACGGCGACATGCCGCGTCTTCAATCCCGTCAGCAGCAGTTGGTCGACGGTTCCCGCAGCGAACGGAGCAAGCAGTCCGCGCTTCGGCGCCGCGAACCAACCGGCGGCAGCGATGCCACTATGGCTGTCTTCGCCGTATATCTCCACAGGAACAAACAGCTCGTGTGCCCTGTCTCGCAGCGCCTGGATCTCATCGAGCAGGCTGGCGCGGCCATGCAACAGTTGGACGTTGACCGCGTCGGCTGAATAGCGCTGGGCCAGGAACTTCTGCAGCCGTGTGAACATCTGGTTGCTGGTCGCCATGGTCGGCAGCCCGATGTAGATGCCTCGCGGGCCATCGCCAACTCCCCAGCGGTCGGCAAGGTAGAACGCGGCCTCGGTCTTGCCTTCGCCCATTGGTGCCTCGATGATGACGAGGCCGGGCTCACCGTGGGCAGCGATCTGCTCCGCCAGTGCCACTGTCGCGAGCTGCAGCGCATTCGGCTCCAAGCGAAACAGATTCCAGAACGTTGCCGCTAGAGCAGGCTGGTGCCAGCCCGTCCACCCTGCCCAGGCGAGCGCCCGCCCGGCTCTCGCGCGGCTGCCTTCCAGGTAATTGGCCGGATCAAAGTTGGCAACAGGTACGAGTGAATCCTGCAGATGTGGAAAGCCCTTCTCCTCGTCATCGTTAGAACCGATCCAGTCCGCGACAGAGATGTACCCGGCCAGAGCGAGGGCAGCGCCCGCATCCGGTCGCGCTTGCGGTTTATCCTTTGGCACGCCCAACGCATCGGCGAGCAGCAAAGCCAAACGGAGACGCGCGTCAGGCCAGAGTCCACGGCCAACTGAGATCGAATTGTTTTTGAGGTGACCCTTCGCGTCGACCTCGAACGTGCCGTGGTGGCCGCCCGTAAGGTTGGCGAGCGTCCTCGCTACAGGCTCATCCACGCCAAACTGCTGGGTTAATAATTCTGGTAGCGTAGCCGCAGTGATCACCCCATGCGGCAGTTCTTTGCTACCAACCGGCAGTTCAATGGGACCGTTCGGCAGCCTGCGGTGGCAGTCGGCGTCCAGCGCTTCGTACCAGCCGTGCAGTTCTATGGCAGCGGCCTTAAATGCAAATGATGGTGAGCATTTGCCTAAATCGTGCAGGCCTGCCAGAAAGGCGACCCATACCCTTGCGGTGACCGGGTCATCGGCGAAACCGAGGGCGATCGCGAGGTCGCGACGCGCCGCCCCTGATAGCACCTCGTCCCACATCGCCTCCGTGACGGCTGCAACGTCAAGCATGTGGCAGATAAGCGGGTGGTAGCCGGCGGCTTCCCCGCGCTCCGCGAGCTTCGCCCAGAAAATCGTCAGGTTGTCCAGCTTCGGTTGTGGCATCAATGCACCAGCCTTTCAGTATCCATTCCGCGCCGCCTCCCATAAGTCGACAAACCTGGTCACTACGCCACGCAACCGACCATCCCATCACACATCGATTCGCTGTAAAATATGGAATGTCAGATTCCCCACGAGTGTGGGGGTGGCCCCGCTTAATTTGGTGGGGAGCGGCGTGCTCCATAGCCTTCCTCACTGATGTGGGGGGTACCAGACCGGCTTGGTGAACACGGTATACCTATCCATATTTCATCAACGTTTACTTTGGAGGGGAAAAACGGGGAGGGTTACCACTGGTAGGCGAATAGTACGCACTCTGTGAGAGGATGTAAAGCATCAGTTTCACGAACGGGATTTGTCGTTTACGCATCGCGGCCACCGCTCCAAATGGAGGCGGCCTGATGTCATCGACCTAACGCAGCGATTGAACAGCGATCAGAATGGTCCGAACCGCCGGAGAGGTTTCTGCTACCCCCGCCGCCGCGCCGCCAGGCGGCGGACGCCCTGCCAGCACCAGAGCAGGCCGAAGATGATCAGGTAGATGCCGGCGACGCGGCTATGCTCTTTTGGGCGCAGGTCGAGGGCTCCGTAGAGCACCCAGATGGCGCCGAGCAGCAGTTGGCTGGCGGCGATCAGGCCGCTGGCGCCGGACGAGCGCGGGACGCGGCAGCGCTAGGGCACAGTGACGGCCGCTACATCAGGAAACCGCTCTCGGATGGCCTCAAGCTGGGAGACGAGGAGAACTCTCGTCGTGGGGAACAGACCACCGCACACGGGGCGGTGACCCTACGGATGGTCGTTTACGGCTGGGCTGAAAGGCGCCCTACAACTCGTGCGTGTTCTTCGCGGCGCATGGCAAGCACCCGCTCCCGGGGGCGAACCGGAATCACGTGAACTGGAAGCCTATCCTCGATCTGCATTTCCATTACCCGGTCGATGACGTGGTCGAGCACCTGGTCGGTATCCTCAACGTCAACCGTCGTCCAGAGCTCAATCCCATCAGAGTCATCGATTCCACGGCGGACAGAAAAGGTCGCAGCAGGGTATTGCCGGGTGATGAGCCCCTGAAGCTCGGCAAGTGCTGCCTTTGAACGGTCGCTGATAGTGGGCTCTCGTTCTGTCTTCATTGCGTCTCAGCTCCACTGGCGATTGTTTGTACAAAAAGTCGTGTTCGTCTGATCGCTCGTTCGGCTTCGGTGCGTGTCACAAAGTCCTCATCATAATCGGCCTTTGCTCGAAGAGCATAGGACCGCTCGACGATTCCGCGAAGCTCAGTCGGGTAGAGTTTGCGACGGTATATAAGAAGACCATCAAATTGGGATGGCACGAATGAATGGCTCCACTGCCCGCCACTGGACCGGATCCCAGCATCTTGAAGCGCGGCAATTGCTGCATGAAAGCACGCGTAATAGCAGCGATTGGCGCAGTTATTATAGCGATGATTTGCAAGTTCACTTTCTGCGCCTGCTAATCCTTCTTGCGCTTTGTCCAGATACAAAGAATCCTGCACTGCCATGCATGCATTGTACCGCTTCATCGACCTGACTCAGCAGATGTAGCTGACTCCCCTACCCGCAGTTCACACCGACGCAGGTGGGGACCGCGATCGCTCTGGTCATCAGCTGCGTCTCGTCACCGGTCATCTGTGTTCGAACAGTTCGTCGCACGGATTGAAACGCGGCCTACCGCCGCCGCAGCACGGCCAGGCGGCGGACGCCTTGCCAGCACCAGAGCAGGCCGAAAATGATCAGGTAGATGCCGGCGATGCGGCTATGCCCTTTTGGGCGCAGGTCGAGGGCTCCGTAGAGCACCCAGAAGGCGCCCAGCAGCAGTTGGCCGGCGGCGATGACCGCGCTGGCATTGTCGGAGCGGCGTACGCGGCGGCCGTGACGCAGCATCGGCGCGATGATCGCCGCTCCGAAGACCAGCGACCCGATCAGCAGGACGAGCAGCAGGACGTTCATTCTCGAATCCGG
>JBBRGK010000135.1:0-7297 GCA_038240805.1 Dehalococcoidia bacterium
TACGGAATGCGGGATGAAAGGCAGGCCATCGCCGGCTTATCCCATGTGGGCAAGTCGCGCTCACGCGAGGCGGCCCGAATGTCATCCTTGGTCAGACCAGCCTCAGCGAGAGGGCTCCGCACTCCGTGTTGTCTGGCGGCCTGCTGGCCGGGTCGGTAATCGCCGCGATCATCGACATTGAAGCCGTCAACGACGACTGCGCACCTTTCAGCTGAGGCAACCGCAGCGAGTTTGGTGAACAGTTCGTCCTTGCAGTGAAAGCAGCGGTCGGGGTTGTTGGCGACGTAGCCGGGATCATCCATCTCACTCGTGTTGACGGTGCGGTAGCGGATGCCGATCCGGGCGGCAAGCGTGGCGGCTTCCTCACGCTCCGAGGGCGCCACGCTCGGGGAAATGCCGGTCACGGCCACCGCTCGGTCGCCAAGAACGTCATGCGCGACAGCAGCGAGGAAGGTGCTATCGACGCCGCCAGAGTAGGCAACCAGTACGGAGCCGAGCTCGCGTAGAATGTCCTGGAGCCGGTGAACCTTATCGTCAGACATTCCGGGTGTCCCTCCGAAGCGGCCTCGTCAGGGTTCAAGCGTAGCATAGGCACACGCCGCGCCATCGGGCAGAGTCCGGCTGCAGAGGTAGCCACGAATGGCAGTCCCCAATTCGCCTGAATCGCTCGAAAGCGAGCGCCTCTCCGACGTGCGCAGTGCGCTTCTTGGCTGGTTTAAAGAACACCAATCCGACCTGCCGTGGCGGCGCAATGCTGGGCCATACGCGGTGCTTGTGTCCGAAATCATGCTGCAGCAGACCCAGCGGGAGCGGGTTGTGCCCAGATTCCTCGAATTCATCGAGCGTTTTCCGACGCTAGACTCGTTGGCAGCGGCGCCGGCCTCGGCTGTCATCAGGGCCTGGCGCGGGTTGGGCTATAACGGCCGCGCCCTGCGCCTGCATCGGACCGCACAGTCGATCGTCGTCGAGGGCGGTGTGTTCCCGCGCGACGCCCAGGCACTGCGGCGGCTTCCGGGCATCGGGCGCTATACGGCGGGAGCAATCGTCTGTTTCAGTTTCGGAGAGCAGACCTCATTCGTGGACACGAACGTTCGGCGCGTGCTGCGCCGCGTATTTTGCGGTGAGCCGCATCCGGAGCCGTCTCCGAAGCACGACGAGTGGCTCGCAGCGAGCGCTCTCCCGGCCGGCCGTGCCGTCGAGTGGAACTCGGCACTTATGGATCTGGGCGCACTCATCTGCAAGGCGGCCGTGCCTCGATGCGAAGAATGCCCGCTGCGGACCGACTGTCTTGCCGGGCCTGCCTTCACCGCGGGTATCGTTCCCACGTCAGGGCGCAGCCTGGTTGCCGAGCAGGGATCCACGTATCAGCCACTTCGTCAAAGGCCTGCCAGGTCTGTGGTGCAGCCATTCAAGGAGAGCGACCGGTATTTACGCGGACGGCTCGTCGACGCGCTACGCGGCCTCCCTGATGGCGACACTATCTCCTTTGCAGCGCTTGCACGTACCGCGGCTGGCATCGATCGTTTGCCTGATATGGAGCGCATCGGTCGCCTGTTGGCCGCGCTTGAAAAAGAGGGCATGCTGATCGTGGTCGAAACTGAAGGCGCACGGCGATTTCGGCTGCCGGGCTAATTTCGAGCTCCTCGGTGAAACGACGTGACGGCGCCAGTGGACGGCGGCACGGTCGAACCTTATAATGGGTAAGTAAGCGTTGGTACCGGTCTCTCCGCCAGACCGGATCACAAGCTCTAACGCGTGAGGAGCAATTTAGATGACATCTTCATTTATCAGCTTGACCGATATGACGGCCCGGCCCGTGCCCGTCACGATGGTCAGCATCACTGATGCCGCCGCTGAGCGGGCGCGAAACCTTCTCCAGCAGAAGAACCTGACCGAAGGCTGTTTGCGGGTGTTCGTCGTCGGTGGTGGCTGCTCCGGGTACCAGTACGGCATGGCGATTGCCGAGCAGCCGGAAGAGGGCGATACGGTCATCGAAGAATCAGGCGTACGCATCGTCGTCGATCCTGATAGCGCAAAGCTGCTTTCTGGCTGTGAGATTGACTATGTCGAAGATCTGATGAAGGCGGGTTTCACGATTTTCAACCCGAACGCGGCGAAGAGCTGCGCCTGCGGTTCCAGCTTTCAGACCGCCGATGGCGGCGGTCAGGCGCGTGCCTGCCACTAGGCTCCGGACGAGTCTTGAAGCACCGGAGTCAACATAAACTCACGGCCGCCTGTCGCATGACGGGCGGCCGTTTTGTATCCTTGTGCGCGGGCGGCGGAAACGGGTGCGACGGGCGCTCCAGCAGGTCGATAGAGGGAAGAAATGCAAGACAGTCCGCGTAACTACATCGTTGTCACATCGTCCGATAACTGGGCGAAGACTGCTGCTCTCGGCTGGCACAAACTCGGGCTCAAGAGCACCCGCCGCAAGCTGGCCAACGGTTTCAAACCGGGTGACCATGTCGTCGCCTACTACACGGGGCTGAAGCAGTTCGGCGCCCTGCTCACGGTGTCATCGAATTGCTTCGAGGAGCACGATCACATCTGGGGCAGCCCCAACAAGCCGGCCGAGGACTACCCCTATCGCGTTCTGACCAATCCCGAAATCGTCTTGCCCGCAGGCAGTTTACTCGATGCGAAGGATGTTTCAGCCCGTCTGACCTACACGAAGAAGTGGCCCGCACAGCACTGGACTCTGGCCTTTCAGGGCAACATCCACGAGATTCCTGACACGGACCTGGAACTCATCCGAACCGACATGCGGGACGCATTGGCCAGCACAACTGGCAGCAAGCGCCGGTAACGGCCCTTCCTAAATCGTTGTCCCGGGAATGGCGCTCGCTCCTGCCGCCCAGGGCCAGCTCTCGGACGTAGGTGCGAACGCGCCTGGTTCCAGGCGCTCAATGGCGTCGGCCATACGAGCAACGAGCGTCATTGCGCGGACGTCGTGGACGCGAACGATGTCCGCACCGTGGGCGATGCTGATAGCGATCACGGCCGCAGTGCCTTCCAGCCGGTCCGCTGGCGGCAGGCCCAGCACCGACCCGATGAAATGCTTTCTTGACGCCGCTACCAGCAGGGGAAGACCTAGCGCCGCGAACTCATGCAGGCGGCGAAGTACACCGAGGTCCTCGTCGTGTGACTTGCCAAATGCAATGCCTGGATCGAGCACGAGCTGATTGCGGTTCATTCCCTGTGCGACGGCTGAATCGATCCGGTCGTGGAAGAAGCGCAGGTGTTCAGCAATCACGTCGGTGTAAACAGGTGGTGACGAGGGGCGGACCTTTGGCCGCTCATACGTGTAATTGATGACCAGCGGCACGCCGTACCGCGCGGCCACATGGGCGGAGTCGGCCCCCAGTTTGAATCCGCCGATGTCGTTGACGAACCGCGCACCCGCCGTGATTGCTGCCTCGATCACAGCGGGCTTATAGCTGTCGATCGAGAGCACCACATCCGTTTCCCTGCGCAGCCGCTCGATCACCGGACATACGCGGTCGATCTCTTCGTTGGGAGAGAGGCTGCGGACATCAGCGCGAGCCGACTCGCCGCCGATGTCGAGAATATCCGCTCCATCCCGAACGAACGCGACGCCACGGCGTATCGCCGCGTCCGAGTCGCCGAGAAGTCCATCGCCCGAAAAGGAGTCGTCAGTGACGTTGAGGATACCCATGATCTGTGTACGACGACCGAACTCAAGCCGCCGATCGCCACAAGAGAGCGGAGCGGGAGGCAGAACGCCGCCGTTCTTTGTGAGGTCGCTCAGCGGGCCGCCCCGCTTGCGAGCCGCTCGCGCAAGCTGCGCACCTGCCAGAGATGCTCAAGGTCATGCAGATGCAGTTCCCGTGCGATCTGAAGAATAGAGATAGGGCCGCGATAAACGTGAAGGCCTGTCCGTTCCCACTGCTGGGGCGGCAGACCCCAGAGATGATAAATAAACTGCTGCCGCAGTTCGGCGTACTGATAAACGGCCCGATCCAGTTCTCGGTGCCCGGCCCGTCCTTCTTCGGCATTCAATGCGATATCGATCACCCGCAGTTCGGGCGAACGACGCGAAAGAATACGCTCAACGTACTCGAGATTGAGCTGTTCCGAATCCCGCATGTGGAGAGCTATGTCCGCGATGCTCCACTCACCGGGCTCGCGGTACGCCGCCTCGCCGCGATGCACTGCCTCGAACTCGTTGATGAGTTCGCCCCCGGCCTCGCGCAGGGCTTTGAGCAGGAAATCGTGGGTCCTGGGCTCCCGGCTGATCTCACGCATCTCGCCGCCCCTGCCAGGTTTCACCGCACCGGGCCAACGGGCTCGCCGGTTGAGCGACGGCGGCTGCAAACTGCCACGCGATCAGGAGACCAGGGGTGGTGTCGACGGCCAGGGAGGACGCCGCTTCACAACTGGAATTGCTGACCTGGCTTCCCACCAGTCATCCTTTTGCCAGGGCCGCTGCCGGTCCGTGCCCCACGACTTCCGGACGCAGCTTTTTAGCTTGCGGCACTGAAGGCAGTGCTGGAGCGCGTACTGCACCGGCTGCTGACGGTGTTTGCCAAAACACCGGGATAGATCGCGCTCGCCAATACCATCCGCAGCCATTATAGTCCCTGCCTTCGCAATCGGTTGAGGCCAGCAGAAGCCGCCACTCGCGGACTATAGCACGTAACTACATACGCTGCTATTCCGGCTATTTTCCTCCTCTTCTCCTGGCATTCAATGAGTCGCCGGGATCGTTTTAGAGCCGCTATACTACGCTGACAGCGCGGCGACTATCAAAGCGGAAACGGGGTAGGCGAGCGTGGACGGCGACTCCGGCATAGGCGGTGAGATGGTCTCTGGCGCCGTTGCCGTGACGATACTGGTGGTGATACTGGCCCTGGTCTACCGGTTCGCCACCGGTGATTCGCCCTGGCCGGTATTCGTGTTAGCAGAGTTGCCTGGTGCCGGGTTCGGCTTCATCATTCTGGCCCTGTCATCGCCCCGCCGTTGAGAGAACCACATTGTCTCTCGACCTTCAGTGAGCCCGGCTCGGCCAGGGCCAGGGGCAGGTGAGGCACGGTCAGCTCGATAGCGCAGGAGAGGAATTTGTGGCCGCCGGTATGCCCGATCCGCATCTGGCTCGTTACCGCTTCTGTCCGACGTGCTCGGCGGCTGTGCAGCAGCTAGAACGCGGAGGCCGGCTTCGTCCCACCTGCGCGGTCTGCGGCTTTGTGCTCTATCGGAACCCGGTGGTTGGCGTTGCCGTCGTCGTAATGCGACGGGGAAGTGTGCTGCTCGGTCTGCGCTCGGGGTCCTTTGCAGATCAGTGGTGTATACCATGCGGCTACGTCGAGTGGGATGAGGATGTCCGCCGAGCAGCGGAACGCGAGTTCAAGGAAGAGACCGGGCTCTCGGTGCAAGCCGGCAGCGTGTTAGCCGTGCATTCCAACTTCCACAACCCTGTTCAGCACACCGTTGGAATCTGGTTTCGCGGGCGTGTTATCGGCGGCAAACTCGCGGCTGGCGACGACCTCAAAGAAGCTGCCTATTTTCCGCTCTATGCATTGCCGCAACCGCTGGCGTTTCCCACCGATCTGCTTGTGCTCGAACAATTGCGCGCAGAGTACGCGCGGCGTTCGGAGCGGGCAGTCAGGGCGCGAACACGGATTCGAAACTGAATGGCAGCCGCGCGAGACCTTGCGGCGCTGCTACGAGCGCTATGAGTTCCTCATGGAGGTGGTTGCCGTTGGTCGCGACGACGCCGCGCGGCCAGCCCTCGCTATCTGGCGGAGCCATCGCTTCGTAGCGCCCGCCTGCCTCGCTCACCAGCAACAGACCGGCGGCCACGTCGTGCGGGGAGAGATTGAGCTCATAATGTGCTTCACTGCGGCCGGCGGCGACGTAGGCCAGATCGATCGCCGCCGAACCGCTTCGCCTCGAATCGCGGGCAGCCAACACGACTTCGGTGAACACGTCGCCGCCCAGCCTGCGCGCCTCGGGTGGAAAGTACGGAAACCCGGTACTAAAGATCCCGGAGGCGAGCTCGCGTATCTCGCTGACGTGAAGCCGGGTGCCATTGAGAAAAGCTCCGGCCCCGCGTATGGCCGTGAACAGGTCCCCGCGCAACGGGTCCAGGATCACGCCGATCAGCGGACCTTCGCGGTCCACACACCCCACGGACACCGAAAAAACCGGATAGCCGTGGGTGAAATTCATCGTGCCGTCGAGCGGATCAACGATCCAGGTTGCTTCGCTAGACGGCCGGGTCCGGCCGGTTTCTTCGGCGAGCAGACCGATCTCCGGCCAGCGCGCTCCGAGGTAGCCGAGCACAGCGCGCTCCGAGGCGGTGTCGATCTGGGTGACAAGGTCGCGGGCGTGCGACTTTGTCGTGATCGTTAGCGCCTGCCCGTAGCCGGCCTTAAGGATCGCGCCACCTAGCCGGGCGGCTTCGATGGCGGCCTCGAGCAGCGCTTCGCGTGAAGGCAACGGCATTGTGTACTCCTTGCTGATGCGATGGTCGTATCTCTCGGACGGGTACGGTCAACGCGTGTCTTCTTGCCCTGAACTACGCCAGAACAGCGTAAGACCAGCGGCAGATCCGTGTCCGGCAGTTCGGCCAGCATTCCTACGTCGTCGGCGTTGGTGGGGATGACTGGACACGGATAGACTGGAGGCAGCGGTCGCCTGCGTCCGTAGAAGGGATCCCGAATGAGTTGTGAAGCAGAAACGGTGCAACTGTTGCGGCAGACGGGCTACAAGCTCACACCGCAACGGCTGATGGTTCTGTCCGTGATGCGGCACCAGCCGGGGCATCTCACGGCCGGGGAGATCCTCGAGCGAGTAAAGCACCTCTACCCGTACGTAGATATCTCTACGGTTTACCGCACCATGGCTGTCCTCAAAGATCTCAAACTTGTCAATGAGACTGACATGGGAACCGGCGACACCACTTTTGAGTGGGCGGGAGTCGACCGGCATCACCACCTCGTCTGCCGCACCTGCGGGGCCATCACCAGTCTCGATCACGGTTATCTCGCCCGACTGGGCAATGATCTGCTGATTGAGCACGGGTTTCGTGCTGACCTGGATCACCTCGCCATCTTTGGCTGTTGCGGTGAGTGCGCGGAAGAGCACGGCAACGGCGTTGGCGCCGCCGACGCTGCCACTGCGCAGGCAGATCGCACACCAAAAGAGTAGCCACTCGCCAGCGATGGCGATACCATGCCATCGGCAGGCGGCCTTGCAAACCGGGCCCATAGCTCAGCGGCAGAGCAGGCGGCTCATAACCGCTCGGTCGCAGGTTCGAATCCTGCTGGGCCCACCA
>JBBRGK010000136.1:0-7217 GCA_038240805.1 Dehalococcoidia bacterium
TGCTGCTGATCGCTTCGAACAGATCGCCGTAGGTGAATTCGCCTGCTTCCTCAGCGATCTCCGTGTGCAACGCGATCTGCAATAACAGATCACCAAGCTCCTCGCACAGCCCGTGCGGATCGTTCTCGTCAAGCGCCTGCATGACCTCGTAGCTCTCCTCGAGGAGATTCAGCTTCAGGCTGGCATGCGTCTGCTCTCTATCCCAGGGGCAGCCGCCCGGAGCGTATAGCCGGTGGACGATGCCCTGTACGCCGCCGAAGCTGCGCCGGTTTCGCTCGAGCGAGAGCGCCGGTACATAGAGCGTGGTCAGGTGGCCGTGCCGCTCTTCCCGATCCAGCTCCGCAAGGTCCATCACGTCCATGCGTTCTTCGCCTGGTACATCGGCGGCGCTGACCAGGGTGACACGATGGTCAGGCGGATATCGTTCCAGTAACGCGAGCTTCAGGTGTGAGGCGACGCGGCGTCCGTGTAGCTGGGCAAAAAGGGCGGGCCGGGAAGGATCGACCTCCGGTTGCAGGGCGTCGACGATCTGGAGGCCGAGGGCGAGTGGGTCGATGCCGAGCAGGGAGCACATCGGCTCGATAAAGCTGACACCGTTCAGGATCCTGACTGCGGGGCCACCTTCCCGCGATGCAACGAGCAGCATTCGAACGGTTGCCTCAGCGACCAGCGGATCGCCGGGGACGGCGTAGATCGCGTTTCCGTGTTCTGCATCGGCGGCAAGGAGGCGGTCACAGATGCCGCCGTACACTGCATCAAAGCTGTCGAGGGTATCGTAGAGGTCATCAAAGCTCTCGTAGCGCGGCCCCTTCGGCAGAAGCGAAACGCCGGGGTGCCGGGCGGTTCGCAACCAGACCACCGGCGCAGCGGCCAGCGTTCGTTGAGCACCCAGGGTCAGGAGGTCGGGATCGCCGGGACCAAGTCCGACCACTGTGATCGCCATCCGCGTTCACCCTCACGAAAACTACGGGGGTACCTGTGCAGGGAAGCTGCTCTTGGAAGCTGTGATAGGATAACGGTCGTGGGAAGAGATATACGGTGGTGATGACCCGCTCGGGCGGACGCTGGCTGCACAGAGTGGCGTGCGCTGTATTCTATGTGGCGTTGCCGCTCCTGCTGGTCCTGACGAATGTGCGCTTCGCGTTCAGTGAAGAGCGCGTCTATAAGTATAGCATCGACTTCTATGACGTTCCGTCGGTGACGCATATTCCACGCGCGGACCTCATCGCCGCGACTCAGGACATCCGGGCCTATTTCGACAACAACGACGACTACCTGCGCACCAGGGTTCATGACGAGTCGGGCAACGTGGTGCCGCTGTTCAGCGCCAAAGAAGTGCAGCACATGCACGATGTCAAAGCGCTGGTGCTTCACGTGTACGCCCTCGAGACGGCAGCGCTTGTGGCGGTTGCCGCGTACATCGTCGGGGTGTATCTATGGGGCCGCGAGGAGCGGTTGACGGCGCTGGCCGGGCGCGTGTTGAAAGCAAGCGCAGCTACGGTGGCGCTGATCGCAGCCTTTGGTTTGCTCGCGGCTACAGGCGGATTTGACGCGCTGTTCATCAGGTTTCACGAGTTGAGCTTCAGCAACAACTTCTGGCAACTGGACCCGGCCCGCGATCACCTGGTCCAGATGTTCCCCGATGGCTTCTGGCTTGCCTCCACCGCGTTGATCGGCGGCCTGACGATTTTGGAATGCGCGGTTCTCGGTGGTATCTCCTTCCTATACCTGCGGCGACATCACGAAGCGGATGCGGCAGCCTTCCCGAAGGAGCGGCGCGACGATGCACACGAAGAGCAGAGCGGTGGCGAGGGAGAAGCACTCTCAGGGGCTACGTAAGCAGAACGCCGACCATGAGAGGGCCGGCGTTCTGCTCTTCATCGACTATGTGTGGCTGACGGTTAGCGCCCGCAGGCGCAGGCACCGCCGCCACAGCAGCCTCCGCCGCCAGCCGGAGCCGGCTCAGTGCCGCGTCCACCCATGGCGAAGACCGAAACCAGCCGCCGGGCGCCGTGGTGCCCCTCGGGACATTGGACGGCGCTATCCGCGCCGTTCATTGGGCGCAGTTTGTCGAACTTCGCCTGACAGGCGGGACAGTAGTACTCGTACATCGGCATCGTCATCGCTCCTGTGTTCGGTCCATGTCTGTGATGTCCGCGTCTGTGTCGCGTAGAGTCGGGGTCCGCCTGCGCAGCCTCTAATCGAGATAGTCCTTCAGCTTCTTCGAGCGCGAGGGGTGGCGCAGCTTACGCAGCGCTTTCGCCTCGATCTGACGGATGCGCTCGCGGGTGACACCAAATTCCCGCCCGACCTCTTCAAGCGTGCGGCTGCGGCCGTCTTCAAGACCGAAGCGAAGCTGCAGCACCCGGCGCTCGCGGCCGGTCAGGGAAGCCAGGACATCTTCCACCTGCTCCTTGAGCAACTGGTGCGAAGCCGCGTCGGCGGGAGCGAGCGCGGCGTGGTCCTCAATGAAGTCGCCGAGATGGCTGTCTTCTTCTTCGCCGATCGGCGTCTCAAGGGAAACGGGCTCCTGCGAGACCTTGATGATCTCGCGTACTTTTTCCGGTGTGATCTCCATGCCGCGGCCGATCTCTTCGCTGGTCGGCTCGCGGCCGAACTCCTGTACCAGCCGGCGGCTGACGCGCACGAGCTTGTTGATCGTCTCCACCATGTGCACAGGGATGCGGATCGTGCGGGCCTGGTCGGCGATTGCGCGGGTGATCGCTTGCCGAATCCACCAGGTGGCGTAGGTGCTGAACTTGTAGCCCTTGCGGTAGTCGAACTTCTCCACTGCGCGGATCAGGCCGATGTTGCCTTCCTGAATCAGATCCAGCAGCGACATGCCACGGCCGATGTACTTTTTCGCCACCGATACGACCAGCCGCAGGTTGGCTTCAGTCAATCGTTTCTCTGCCCGTTGCCCTTCGTCGTGCAACCGGCGCAACAGGTCGTCAAATAGCTTGACGACCTCACGCTTTCCCGCGATCCGGTGCGGCAGATCATCGGGCGGCGGGGCCAGCGTCTGTCCCTTATCGAGTGTGCCTGTCACGCCACGCACCATGTCAGGCGTCAGAATGTGCGAGACGATGGACAGCCGCACGATCGCTTTTTCCGCAATCAACTGCTCGTCCTGTGGGTAGCCATGGTCCTGCCGGACCTTTTCGGCCGCTTCGAGGTCCATCTCTGCATCGACGACTTTGCGGAAGGCCGTATCGCCGATAATTCCCGCCAGGCCGCTGTCCTCAACGGAGGCGTACGCCATGATCGACCGCATGATCGGCGCCATGTCGGCCAATTCCATGAACAGCATGTAAGCAACATCGGCCGGACGCGCCGACCGGCCCACGCTCTGGAGCCAGCTCTGTTGCAGGCGCGTGATGTGCTTGCCTTCCTCCATCTGCCGTGCGAGACGCTTCTCGTCATCGGCGGAGAGGAGGGAGACCTTGCCGATCTCACGCAGATACATGCGCACCGGGTCGTCGATGCCTTCCTGGTCCTCCAGGGCCACACTGGTCTCGACGCCCTTTTCCGGCTCTTCCTCTTCTTCTTCTTCGTCATCGGCGGCGACCGGGAGCACATCCGGCTCGACAATGTCATCAAGCGAGGTGATCGCCGCAGCACGAGCACGGGCGGGCAGCAGGCTGTCCACAGACGTAATCTCGATGTCCGCGGAGCCCATTCCGTGATCTTCGGCCTGCAACAGATCTTCGTCTGAGGACCGGCTTCGCCTGGCCGATACGCTCGGCGTGGCTGCCGTGGTTGGCCCGGTGCGGCGTCCGGTGCCCTGATCCAGTACTTCGGTCCCGCTTCGGCTCCTGGTCCTTGGCATGGTTATTACCTCTTTACTCACTTCACCCCGGTCACTGTATAGCGGCCGGTCCATTACACAACACGGCAGATCGTTATGGGCGCTGACAACGCGGCAAGCGTGCTTTAACTTCCTGTCAGCCTGCGTCTGGCTCCAGTGCGGGGGCAGTGCCTGCGCCTGCAGCCGACGCTGCCAGCCGGGAGACACGATGGGTTCGTTGCTCGCGTTCCAGCGCATGCAACTCGCGCATCAGGTACTCGTCTTCCTGCATGTGGTTCGCCACTGCCAGCACCGGCTCGGACGCACTTTGCAGCGGTCCGTCGTCATCGCTCTTCTGCATCGCCAGCGAAAGCCCGACAGCGGCGCCCTGGTCCACACTCGACTGGATCTCCGAGAGTTCCGCCGTCAAAAGCCGCTTCTGTTCCTCCAACTGCCGGTGTCGCAGTTTTTGTACGGCGTCAATCAGAGCCTTCTCCGCTGCCGGAGCATCGTAGGGCGGCAGTCGCGACTCCATCAGGCTCGCGTAGACCGGCTGCATTTCCGCAGTCAGGTCAGCTTCCAGAGATTCCGGCGAGCGTAGCCATTGGAGGAATAACTGCCGGTGGTCGGAACGCTGAAAGATGCCGGACTCGATCGCTGCGCCGGCTTCGTGCAGGGCCGGGTGACGTAAGACCATCGCCAGCATGAACGCCTCGACCTTCTCCTCGCGCAAACGGACATTGCCAGCAGGCGCCGATTCCGCACGGCCCGCGCGCTCAAGCAGCGGCATCCGCTGACCGAGCGCTTTCTTTGGCGCCAGGTTGCGTAGGCGGCTGGCGAGCATGTCTTCGTTGACCGCCGCGAGCTTTGCCAGCCGGCCCAGGTATGACCCCTGCAAGACCTGATCACCGATCTGCAGCAACAGCGGCAACATGCGATCCGTCAACTCGACACGGGCGCGTGGGTCCGTGAGATCCGTTCGCTCGCTCTCAAGGCGAAGCCGGAAATCGAACGGAGGCATGGCAGATCCCACCCATGAAGGCCAGCCCGCCCGGTCCTCGCGGATGGCTTCGTCCGGGTCCTTGCCGGACGGCACACTGAAGACTTTGATCGCCACCGGTGCCCGTGCCTGAGTCCGCACGAGGCCATCCCAGCTCACCACTGCCTCGGCGTGCTCTCCGTCGGCCATCGTCCGTGTGACCTCTTCGCCTCTCGACGCCGCTTCGAGCCCGGCCGCATCAGAGTCCATTGCGAGGGTCACGTTCGGCGTTAGCCGCTTCAGAAGCTGAATGTGGCGGTCCGTCAGCGCCGTGCCGAGCGTAGCCACCACGTTGGTGTAACCGAACTGGTGGGCAGTGATCGCATCCAGATAACCCTCGACTACGACGGCGTCCTTCGCGGTGCGGATCGCGGCCTTCGCCCGGTCGAGCAGGTAGAGCACGCTGCTTTTGTCAAAGAGCGGCGTTTGAGGCGTGTTCAGATACTTTGGTTTGGCATCATCGAGCGCTCTGCCGCCGAAACCAACCGCGCGCCCGCGATCATCGCGGATCGGGAACATGAGCCGCCGCCGAAAGCGGTCGTAGATCGAGCCACTTTCGCCGGTCGTCAGCAGCCCCGCCTCCAGCAACTCGGCGTCGCTGAAGCCGTGCCCCGTCAGATAGGTTCGCAGGTTGTCCCATCCGTCCGGCGCGTAACCAAGCTCGAACGCCGTCACCGTCTCCATGTCGAGGCCGCGCCGGCTTACGTAGGCGCGGGCATCTTCACCGGCTTTACTTCCCGAAAGTGCCTGGCTGAAGAAGGCGATTGCAGCCTCGTTTGCAGCAAGCAGCCGGTCGCGCGAGCTGCCCTGCTCTGCCGGGCGATGACTTTCTAACTCAATACCGGCGCGTTCGGCGAGCGTACGCAATGCCTCGCGAAACTCCGCGTTGTCGCGCTTCATCACATAGGAAAAAACATCACCCCCCGATGCGCACGCACCGAAGCAATGCCAGGTCTGGCGCTCCGGGTCGACGTAGAACGAAGGCGTTTTCTCACCGTGAAACGGACAGTTAGCCTTAAAGCGGCGTCCTGACTTCAGCAGCCGTGCCTGCTCACCAACAAGTTCGACGATATCCACGCGCTGGCGCACGGATTCGATGACGTTATCGTTCATGCGCCCCTCACACAGGCAACAACACCCCGGAGGTATCGAAAGTTACGGGTTGGTGTGCTTTGTTAGCAAATCGAAATAGGAGGACATTACCGTCCCGGCAGTGGATTGAGCGTCTTTGTTGTCGCGTTGTTCGGGTCCTGGAAGCCCGGCGGTGCGTCTGCCTCAGCAATCGCGCCAGTCGGGTTAATCACGACGGTGAGCACCGTTCGCACAGCGGGCCGGTAGCCGGTCGTGACGGTGAGCATCGTGCCGGCTGCAATCGAAAGCGGCCCGGTCGTCAGATGGAGCACCTCTGTGCCCGTCTGATCGATACCAATAATCTCCACCGGCCTCCCGGTCAGATCCGCCTGGCCGACGTTGCCGATATCCACGCGGACGAAGCCGGCGCTGACTCCCGTCGTAATCACGCCAAAGTCTTGCAGCACCAGATCTGGCAGTGCGCGGGCTGGCGGCGGTGTGGGGGACGCTGAGGGTGCTGGCGTCGGAGTGGGGGACGGTGCCGGCGTCGGTGTTGGCGTGGGCGTAGGCGAGGGAGTCAGCGTGGGCGATGGAGACACAGTTGGTACTGCGGTGGCGAGAGAGGTTGGTGAGCGCGAAGGTGGGGGCGGTGGCGATGGTGGCGGCACCGCAGTTACCGTTGCGACCGCAGAGGTTGGCCGTTGGGTTCCAGGCGGCGGGACTGCGGTGGCCGTCCGCAGCCGGATCGTAGGCCGTGGGGTGCTTGAATCAGTTCCGGCGCGGAACACGAGAACCCCCGCGATAATGGCTACCGAAAGCATCGCGGCGCTTGCGGCCATAAGGCTAAGAACGCGTCGCTGAATGCGGGTCATATCGTCGCCGGAGCCGGCCTGTTTCGCGGCCGGAGAATGGTCACAGCTCGATGGTCCGGCTCAACCACTCTTTCGCCGGCTCACAGCCGAGCGTCGCCCCCAGCCTGATTGCGAACGGATCGGTCATGCCGGAGATGTAGTCGGCTACCCGCTGCCGAATCGGATCATCGGGCAGCGAGAAGCCTTCAGGCAGCTCGCCAGGGTGTTGTACGTAATGGTCGAACAAAAACCGGAGGATCTCGCGTGCCCGGATCACTTCGTGCTGCCGGTCTTCGAGCAGATAGACGTGCTCGAACATGAACTCCCGCAGTTCGTTCGTGACTCGTCGCACCTCATCGCTCATCGCGATCACCGGCTCAGCTACCTCCGGCATCTCGCCCGTAGCAGCCCACGAGGCGTTAACGATGTCGCTGACGAGCGTATTGATTCGCTCGCTATGGCTTGTGCC
>JBBRGK010000137.1:0-7212 GCA_038240805.1 Dehalococcoidia bacterium
GCGGCGAGGGTATACTTGAAGGTGTCCAGTCGAGGGGTAGACGTGTCGTGCAGTTCAACGTTTCACTCCTGATGCGCGAGCCGATCGGTTCGCGCAGACAGTATCAGGTAGACGAGCAGTTTTCCCCGATCGAAGGCGAAGCTCCGTCGGTCGCCGTACAGGGTCCGGTGAGCCTGCTTCGTACGGACCGGGGAATTCTCGTAATCGCCGAATTCCGATCGCTGGCAGATGGTGACTGTGCGCGCTGCCTGCGCCCGGCGAACTATCCGATGACGCTTCAGATCGAGGAGGAGTTCCTGCCACGGCTCGATCCGCTAACCGGAGGCCCGCTGCCGGAACCGACAGATCTGGATGCATTTATGATCGATGCGCACAATATCCTCGACCTGACCGAAGTCGCCAGACAATCATGGCTGGTTGTACTGCCGATGCAGGTGCTCTGCCGGGAGGACTGTGCCGGACTTTGCCCTGAGTGTGGGGCCGACCGCAACGCAGGCAACTGCGCCTGCGAAAAGGGACCGATTGATATTCGCTGGGCCGCGCTCGTCCCGCTGCGTGGAATAGACAGCGATCACGTGAAGGAGAACTAGGCTATGCCGCCACTGCCAAAGCGAAAATACCCCAAGTCGCGACAGGGAAAACGCCGGAGCCACATTCATATGAACCCCGTGCAGACGGTCGATTGCCCGCAGTGCAAATCGCCCCGGCTACCCCATCATGCCTGCCCAACCTGCGGTTACTACAAGGGCCGAGAAGCCGTCTCCATCGCCGGACCATCACTCAACGAATAGGTCTGATCACGCCGGGACATATTCGGATCCCGGCGTTTTTGTGCCTGCCCCGGAACGCCTAAATGCGAGGGGCATCAGCTTTTTCGCTCAGGAGGCGAGTCATGGCGCTATTGGTGCCGACCGAGCACGGATCGATCCCTCCCGACGCCGATTTACACCCGAATCTGGCGTGGGTATTCCCCGGACAGGGCTCTCAGGCAGTCGGCATGGGCAGGGATTTGTACGAGCGTTTCGATGCCGCACGGGATATATTTGACGCCGCCGACCATGCGCTCGGATTCTCGCTCAGCCGGCTCTGCTTTGAAGGACCCGAAGAGCAGCTGCTGCAGACCATCAATACGCAGCCAGCAATCGTAACCACGAGCATAGCGTGCTTCGCGGCTGCCTATGGACGCCTCGACGTAGTCGATGGTGCACCCGCTTATGTCGCCGGACATAGTCTTGGCGAGTACTCCGCTCTGATCGCCGCCGGTGCCCTGCCGTTCGAAGCCGGAGTCATGCTTGTGCGTGAGCGTGGACGGCTTATGCAGGCCGCAGGCGAACGGAACCCGGGCACCCTTGCTGCCATACTCGGTGCCGACGATTCGGTCATCGAAGAGATATGCCAGGAAACGGGCGCCGAGATCTGCAATATCAATGGCGCCGGCCAGATCGTCATCGGTGGTCCTCGCGACGCGGTGCTGCGCGCCATGGACCTCGCTAAAGCGCGCGGAGCGGCCAAAGTTATTCAGCCGAATGTCAGCGGCGCGTTTCACTCGTCTCTGATGCGGCCTGCCGCCGACGGCATGCGCCGCGCCCTGCTGGACGCACCCTTGAGCGACCCCCGCATCCCGATCATCGGGAACTGCGACGGCGTGCCGCTTGAGTCCGCCAGAGCCATTCGGGATGAGTTGGGGCGCCAGGTCGCCACCGCCGTGCAGTGGCAACGGTCGGTCGAGTTCATGGTGCGCGCTGGAGTTTCAACCTTTGTTGAAATTGGCCCCGGTCGCATTCTCAGCGGTTTGATCAAGCGGATCGCCCGCGGAGTTTCCGTCCGCACGGTCGGCGACGCCGCCGCAATCGAAGGCAAGCCTCCGGAAGACAAATGACCGGGTCCTCAGGCGCTGCAAAGGCGAACCTGCTCATTTCGTGCGCTGGAAAAACGGCGCTTGTTACCGGCGGCAGTCGCGGCATCGGACGCTCTACCGCGGTTTCACTTGCGGCAGCTGGTGCCGCCGTCGCGGTCGTGTATCGCTCGGAGCGCGAAGCCGCCGAAGCAACCGTGGCGCAAATCACGGCGGCCGGTGGGCGTGCATCCGCCTTCGCCGGTGACGTAGGTGATCCTGCTTCTATTGACGCCCTCTTCGTCGAGGCACAATCCCGGCTGGGGCCAGTCGATATTCTCGTGAACAATGCCGGCATCACCCACGACGGGCTGCTGATGCGAATGTCCGTTGAGGACTGGGATCTGGTCCTGAATGTGAACCTCCGCGGGGCCTTCCTCTGCACAAAGGCCGCGCTGCGCAGCATGCTGCGGCGCCGCTGGGGACGGATAATCAACGTGAGTTCGGTTGTCGGACTGATCGGAAACGCGGGCCAGGCGAATTACGCCGCGTCCAAGGCCGGGCTGATCGGCCTGACAATGTCGTCTGCGCGCGAGGTAGCTTCCCGCGGAATCACCGTCAACGCCGTTGCACCGGGGTTCATAGAGACCGACCTGACTGCTACGCTGACGGCACAGCAGCGTGAACTCGCGATGCGCATGGTGCCATTCGAGCGCTTTGGCTCGGCTGATGAAGTTGCAGCAGCTGTGACCTTTCTCGCATCGCCTGCCGCGTCGTACATCACCGGTCAGGTACTGGCGATCGATGGCGGAATGGTGATGGGTTGAGCGAAGATGGAAAGCGGCGTAAAGATAGCCTCCCCGCCGCGCGGCATCGAGGCCGTACGTTAACGCTGCAGGCCCTCTACGAGGCTGATCAGTCCGGACACGACCCGGCCGTAGCCGTTGAAAGGTTGGTCGAGGACGAACGAGTTGGAGCTGGAGCATCGTCGTTCGCCCGCGGGCTGATCTCCGGAATCAAAGCCAGTCGACCACAGATCGACGCCTTTATCGCGGGCGCGGCGACACAATGGCCGGTCGAACAACTGGCGGTGGTAGACCGCAACATCCTGCGCATTGCAATATATGAAATGTTGATTGAGAATGAGACGCCCGTGCGGGTGGCCGTCAACGAGGCGGTGGAACTCGCAAAGGCGTTCGGCGGAGAGTCATCTCCCCGGTTCATCAACGGCGTTCTCGGTGCACTCAGCGTCCAAAGAAGCGAATAACGGCAGCGCAGCGTTTCCTCTAGGACAGTGCTTCTGGAGCCGAGGAAACAGCAGTACGCAGAAAGTATGGGGTGAGCCGGTGGCCACAGTCTTCGAACGGGTACGCAAGATCATCGTCGATCAGCTCGGGGTCGATGAAGAGGAGGTCGTGCCGGCAGCATCGTTCGTGGATGACCTCAACGCCGACTCGCTGGATCTCGTTGAACTGATCATGTCTCTTGAAGAAGAATTCTCAACGGGCGAAAACACGGTAGAGATCTCGGACGAGGACGCGGAAAAAATCGCCACCGTCCAGGATGCCGTCGATTACGTCAAGGATCGTGGCGTAGAAGACGCCTGAGCGCTGCAGTCGAAGTTCCGCATCGCAGCAATATCCCCACCCGGCCCTACCCCTGACGGCCGAGCTGATGGCGCCTCGCTCTGTCATACGTTGCGGCCGGCTACGCCGGCGCTCGTTAACGCTGTAGACTGAACGCGATACCCGGGCGTGTGAAAGTGAACAGCGAGCAGGCATGGATTTCCTCGGAATTGGTATCGGCCTCCCCCAGCTTCTGCTGGTCTTCCTCGTGGCAATGCTGGTGCTTGGCCCGGAGCGGCTCCCTGAGGTCGCTCGGCAGCTGGCGCGCGGCATCCGCACGCTTCGTGGCTATGCGGACGAAGTCCAGGGACAGTTCCAGGGTGAGATCGGCGGCCTGAGGGAAGAATTCCTCGACATTCAACGCGATCTGAGCTCGATTCAGGGGAACCTGCGCAGCGGGCTGATGGAGTTGGACTCCACCGTCCAGTCTGTTCATACCGACGTAAACGCCGCCGTCTCCAGTTCCATGCTGGCGCTCAATGCACCGCTCATGGCGCCAACTGGCAGCGAGATGGTTGACACGGCGGCCACGCGCTCACCGGACTATGTGCCGGCACCACCGCGAGCGCTTTATCGGGGACCCCTGGTCGAAGAGCAGCCGGAGGCGGACCGAACGCTTGCTGAAGATGGGCGTTTGCCGGACTACAAACCGCCTGTCTAGCTGCAATACACACGTAACACCGTGCCGTCGCCCCGTTCCGGCGGTGTGGAGAACCTTACATGGCGACAGATCCCGACCAGGAAGAGTTCGTGCCGGGCGACGGCCTGCAACTTGTCGACGAGCCAGCCCACGAACTCACGATCATGGAGCACCTGCAGGAGCTCCGCCGTCGCGTGTTCATCATGGCGGCCGCGATCGGCGTGGGCACAGTGGTTGGCCTCATCTTCGCCAAAAAGATCATCGACTTTCTTGAGCAGCCGGCGAGAAATGTCTATCAGAATTTCCGGCCGCAACAGGTCGAGCCGTTGGAGTTCGTGGGCGCCTACTTCAAGGTCGCCTTACTCGTCGGGCTGATCATCGCCATGCCAATTCTCATCTATGAGATTCTGGCGTTCGTAGTGCCCGCCCTCACACGCAGTGAACGCCGCTGGATGTTTCCGATCCTGTTCGGAGTTCTGACCCTGTTCCTGCTCGGAGTGGTCTTTTCATACTACCTCGTGATCCCTCGTGCGCTGGATTTTATTCTAAACTTCGGCAGAGACCAGGCCGATCCGCACATTCGCATCGGCCTGTATATAGACTTTGTGGTCAGACTTGTCTTCTGGACTGGAGTTCTGTTCGAGTTGCCCATCGTAATGATGGTTCCAGCCAAGTTCGGTATTATTACTGCACATAGATACTTGAAGTGGTGGCGCTATGCCATTGTTCTCGGCTTTTTTGCGGCTGCTGCCGTTATTCCAAATATCAGCCCGATAGAGCAAATTACGGTCGCCGTTCCGATCATTGGCCTCTACTTTGTCGGCGTCGGTCTTGCCAAGCTCGTGCAGCCAAAACCTGTTATCACGGCTGAATGATGCTTGACACTGGTTATTACCGCATGTAACTGAACGATTCTTTTCCGGCATGTCGGTGCCGTGCTAGCATGTGGTCATATGGAGACACCGCTCGGCGAACTGCATCAACTGATCAAGCGCTGCCCGGATTGTGACCTCTCCCAGACCCGCACACAGGCAGTTCCCGGCGAAGGTCCGTCCGATGCCGAGCTAATGTTTATTGGCGAGGCCCCCGGTTACTACGAAGATAAGTCCGGGCGTCCATTTGTCGGCAACGCTGGCAAGTTTTTGGACGAGCTTCTCGGGCACGCCGGGCTCAAGCGTGAACACGTGTACATTACGAACGTCGTCAAGTGCAGGCCGCCCCAGAACAGGGACCCACAAAAGCCTGAAATCGACGCCTGCGACAAATGGCTGAAGCAGCAAATCGAGATCATCAATCCGGGTGTAATCGTGACACTCGGCCGGATCTCGATGGGTAAATTTATTGCCGGCGAATCGATCAGCAAGATTCACGGTCAACCGCGAAACATCGACGGGCGCCTGGTCGTGCCGATGTTTCATCCGGCCGCGGCGCTCCATCAGGAACGTTTCCGCTCCCTGATCGTGGATGACTTTAAGCAACTACCGCAAATACTGCAGGCCGCCAACCGGGAGCGTGGCAGCGAGGTTACAAACCTCGCTGATCCCTCTTCCGAACAAGGCCGCCTCTTTTGAGAAGATGAGAATATGGCAGACCAAACCCTCCGCGTGATCCCCCTCGGCGGCCTGGGGGAGATAGGCAAGAACATGATGGTGTTCGAGCTCGCAACCGACATCGTCGCCATCGACTGCGGACTCCAGTTTCCCGAGCAGGAAATGCTGGGCGTCGATCTCGTGATCCCTGATACGACCTATCTCGTCGAACGGCTCGAAAAAGTCCGGGCGATCCTGATTACGCATGGCCACGAGGATCATATCGGCGCCCTGCCATACGTGCTTCGCAATCTGAACGTGCCTGTCTACTGCACACGCCTCACCCACGGGCTGATTTCAGTCAAACTCAAAGAGCATCGCATGCTCCGCGAGACCGATCTCCGCATGATTGAGCCGGGAGAACAGATTCAACTGGGTGCATTTACTGCCGAGTTTTTCCGGGTCGCGCATAGTATTCCCGACGCGTGCGGCATCATTTTGCACACACCGCTCGGCCGCATTGTGCACACTGGCGACTTCAAGCTGGACCATACGCCAGTGATGGGACAGCATACCGACCTGCCACGCCTGACACGGCTGGGAGACGAAGGCGTGACCCTTCTCTGCGCCGATTCGACCTACGCGGAGATCCCCGGTTACACGCCGTCCGAGCAGGTTGTCGGTGAAGCGCTGGACAACATCATGAACCAGGCGAGCGGTCGCGTGATCGTGGCGACGTTCGCCAGCCTGATCTCACGAGTCCAGCAGGTTATCGATGCCGCTGTCCGCCACAACCGGCGGGTGTTCGTCATCGGCCGCAGCATGGTCGACAACGTCAATATGTCGCTCGAACAGGGTTACCTGGAAGCACCCGATGGCACGCTGGGGCGGATCGAGGAGATGCGAAACCTGCCACCAGAGCGTGTCGCCATCGTGACTACCGGCAGCCAGGGAGAGCCCACATCGGCGCTGGCCCGCATGGCAAACCGCGATCACCGGTGGGTTCAAATCGTGCCCGGCGATACGGTGGTTCTCTCGGCTTCACCGATCCCTGGGAACGAACAGTTTGTGTACTCGGTCGTTGACAATCTCTTCAAGCTCGGTGCACACGTTCTCTACAACCGGATGGAAAACATCCACGTCCGCGGCCATGCCGCGCAGGAGGAGCTGAAGCTGCTCATCAGCCTGGTGCGACCGAAGTATTTATTGCCGATCCACGGCGAGTACAGGCATCTCACCCTGCATGCACGTCTTGGCCAGGCAATGGGCATGCGGCCAGAAGACACGTTCATCATGGAAGACGGCGACGTACTCGAAATCGGCATGGACTATGCCGAAGTCGCTGGCAAAGCGCCAGCTGCGCCGGTCTACGTCGACGGTCTCGGCGTGGGCGATGTTGATCACATCGTCCTGAGAGATAGGAAGCACCTGGCCAGTGACGGTATGGTCGTCATCGTCGTCTCCGTGGACCGGCAGACCGGCAAGGTTCTCGATTTGCCGGATGTGCTTTCCCGTGGGTTCGTAGAACCTGGCGAAGCGACGGCGCTGCTCGAACGGGCGCGCCAGGTAGCGATGCAGTCGCTG
>JBBRGK010000138.1:0-7185 GCA_038240805.1 Dehalococcoidia bacterium
AACCGACGACGGCGATACCGGGAAAGAAAGCGAACAGCACGAGCAGGAACGGGAGGACCTTGGCGCTGCCGGGCCGCTTGAACCCGAGGCTGCGCCGCATCGTGCCGGTGGTGATCGCCAGCACCGACCACGCTACCCCGCGCCGCTCACCGGTGTAATGCTGATAGCCGCGATCGACGATGCGGGCGCCGTCATCGGCAAGCGCCCCCGGTGCAGGATGTCCGCGCCCGTCCACGCTGCACCCGAGCGGCCCGCCTCGACCGCCGAGAGCGAGTCTGCCGCCTGCGTACCTGCATCACCAGACTCTCCCGTACCCATCAGAAACACGTCCTCCAGCGAGAGCGAACGCCGCTTCAGGAAGCTGAGTCCGGCACCTGTCTCGACCGCCGCATCGCGAACCGCGTCGAACACGCCGTCGTCCGTGAGCGACACGTTCAGCTCGAGCGCCTCGCCGGACACCTGCAGACCGCGGCTGCGCAGCGCGGCGATGAACGCAGGGCACGGCTCGCTGAGGTGAACTGCAACGCTCGCGGTGTCGGCGAGCAGATCGGCAAGGGCGCCCTGCGCCATCACCCTGCCGCGATCGAGCATGATCACCGCGTTGCTGACCTGCTGCACATCCGCAAGCAGATGCGACGAGATCAGCACGCTGATTCCCATCTCGCGGACTACCCGCTGGATCAGCTCCAGCATCTGCGTCCGCGCCATCGGGTCGAGGCCGTTGGTGGGCTCATCGAGCAGCACCACCCGCGGGTCATGCACCAGCGCCTGCGCCAGCTTGACCCGCTGTTTCATGCCGGTGCTGAAGCCGCCGATCTGGCGGTATCGTTCCTCGGCCAGGCCGACCTGAGCGAGCACATCACTGGCACGCTGTACGGCCACCTGAGCAGGCAGGCCGCGCACCACGCCCATGTGCCGCACAAAGTCCTGCGCCTGCCAGTCGAGTGGCAGACAGTCATGCTCGGGGAAGTAGCCGACTACCGTACGCACGGCGGTCCCGTCGCGAACCGGGTCGAGACCGAGAACCTCGGCCCGACCGGAGTCGGCAGGGTTCAGGCCCAGCAGCAGCTTGATCAGGGTGCTTTTACCTGCCCCGTTCTCGCCAAGTAGGGCGGTGCAACCGGGAGAGACGGTGAGGGTGGCATGATCGAGCGCGTTAACCGAGCCGTAGCGCTTGCTGAGCTGCGACGTGACGATCAGGGCTGCATCCCCGGCCATCGCTCCGCTCCTCACCGCAAGGTCGTACACATCAGGTTCCCGCGCAAAAATTATTGCACGTCGAGAGGGAGCCGGATCGGGCGGCCTCCTAATCGAACTCAGCGAAGCGGCGGCAGTTGCCCATATTGGGCCAGACGTACTCCTGCACCACGCTGAGCAGCTGTTTGACGTGGTTGCGATCGTGATGAACCCACTCGTGCAGCAGGTCGCGAACGCTGATTTCGCCAACCTGCGTGTGCATACCTTTTCGCTCCAGCTGTTCGGGGCGCAAACCACTGACGAGGGCGATGCTTTCGGTGCGCAGGCTTTCGAACTCACGCAGGAGCGCGGCCGGATCCTTCTCTGCGTCGCGCCGCTCGCCGGCAATCACTTCCTGGTCCCAGCCGGGGAGGGCCGGCATCTCTTCCGCAAGGATTGTGCGGATCCGGCCATTGAAGCCGCGTCGCTCCGATTCGATGATATGCCCGAGCGCCTCGTTGACGCTCCATTCGCCCGGTGAGGGGGTCCAGCGGCAGGCATCGACCGGCAGTGACTCTAGCTCGCCCTTCACGCAGGCCAGTTGGGCGGCCAGCAGCCCGGCGATGGTGCGGGAGTCGAACGGTTTCGTTGTCGACATGGAGCCTCCTGTGTCTCACCACGCAAGAATCATGGCGCGGGATAGCGGCACCGTACGAGGGAGCGGCCCTCATGGTAACGAACGCCGCGCGGCTGTGCCTATTCCGGCCGGCGTTTGCTCGGCTGCCCGTGGGCTCGGTATACTCCGCCCGCGAGCAGCTGAGCGGAGCAGTGCATGCCAGAGTGTCTTGCCGGTATCCGGGTGCTGGAGCTGACGGGGGGTCCGTCGGTCTCGTACTGCACAAAACTGCTCGCGGGGCTCGGCGCCGAGGTGATCAAGATTGAGAGCCCGGCCGGCGACATCTGCCGGCATAGCGGTCCGTTTCCAGGAGACGTTCCCGATCCCGAGACGAGCGGCCTGTTTCTGCATCTCAACACCGGCAAGCGCAGCGTCAGGCTCGATATCGAGCGACCGGAGGCACGTGCACTGCTGAAGCGGCTGCTCGCCGAGACCGATGTGATGGTGGAAGGATATGCCCCCGGAGCGCTCACCGCACTCGGACTGGGATACGAGGCGCTGGCGGCGGAGTTTCCGCGCCTGATCGTGACCTCTATCACCCCGTTTGGGCAGGACGGCCCGTACGCGCAGTACCTCGGCGCCGAGATCGTCACCTACGCGCTCGGTGGCTACCTGATGCTCACCGGCTCGCCGGAGCGCGAGCCGCTCAAGTCATACAGCACCCAGATTGAGTTCCAGGCGGGCTTGCAAGGGTTGTTCGGCACGATGGTTGCGCTGACCGGGCGCGAGGCCGACGGACGCGGCGATTGGGTGGACGTGTCTGCAATGGAAGCGGCCACTTTTCTGCTGGGCGGTCCGGCACAGGTCTGCGCTCTCACCGGCGAGATTCGGATTCGCAACGGAACGCGGCTGATCGGGCTGGTGCCGCGCTACTTCTATCCCTCTACGCTGCGCCCCTGCCGCGACGGCTACGTGCACGCGCATACCAACGTTCGTCATCCGGAGCTGATGTCCGTGTTGATGGAACTGCCGCGGCTTGCCGAAGCGGAAATGCTGGAAACTGCCGCTGGCCATGCCGACGAGATCGACGCGCTGATGGATGAATGGCTCGCCGGCCACGATCGGCGCGAGGTGGTTGCCCGCGCCCAGGAGCTGCGGGTACCGTTCACGGAGGTCTTCCGTCCCGACGAGGTGCTGGCGGATCCGCATCACGCCGAACGCGGAGCCTTCGTGGAGCTGGATCATCCCGTCGCCGGGAGACTGACGCAGCCGGGACCGGCGGTGCAGTTTGCGGCGACCCCCTGGCGGGTGGAGCGGGCGCCGATGCTCGGCGAGCATACTGATGAGGTATTGGGCCGCTGGTGCTCGTCCGCTGAACTCGCTGCCCTCCTCGAGACCGGGGCAATCGTATGACAAGCGCACCAGGCCCCCGGAAGCCGTTGGCAGGCATCCGAATCGTAGACTTCACCAACGCCGTGGCCGGGCCGACTGCCACGAGCCTGCTTGGCGACTACGGCGCCGAAGTGATCAAGATCGAGGCGCCGGACGGCCGCCAGCCGAACCCGCCCGGCACGGCGCCACTGCGGCCCGGAGCCGCCGACGAGCCGTACAACCGGGTGATGCACTTCAATGATTTGAACCGCAGCAAGCTCAGCCTGGTGCTCGACCTTGCGAAACCGGCGGGCCGGCAGCGGTTTCTGGAGCTTGTGCAGGTCTCTGACGCGGTGATCGAGAACTTCTCGCCGCGGGTGGCCGGCAATCTGCGTATCGACTATCCAGACCTGCGCCGAGTGCGGCCGGATATCATCCTGCTGTCGATGCCCGCCTTCGGCAAGTCGGGGCCATATCGCGACCGAATCTCGTACGGTCCCGGCATCGACGCGATGAGCGGCATCTCGCACCTGACCGGCTACGAGGACGGACCGCCGATGAAGCCGGGCAACTTCTTCTGCGACCAGAATGCGGCGCTGCTTGCGGCAAGCTCCTGCCTGGCCGCCCTGCGTCACCGGAACCGCAGCGGCGAAGGCCAGTACGTCGAGTGCGCGATGATCGACGGCGAGCTGCAGGTCGTGGCCGAGGCACTGCTTGATTACCAGATGAACGGCCGGGTGCAAACCCGCACCGGCAACCGGCATCCATCAATCGCGCCACACGGCGTCTACCGCTGCGCCGGTGAAGACGCATGGCTGGCGATCACCGCGGGCACGGAGGCCGAGTTTAACGCCCTCTGTCAGGTGATTAACCGGCCGGAACTCACCGCCGATCCGCGCTTTGCCACCAACGCAGCTCGTCACGAACACCAGGACGAGCTTGACGCGGTAATCGCCGGCTGGACCGTCTCCCAGGTGAAGCTCAGCGCACAACATACGTTGCAGGCAGCGGGGGTGCCGGCGGGTGCGGCGTTGAACGTGGCGGAACTGCTAGCGAACGAACAGGTGAAGGCACGGGGTCAGTTCGAAGAGGTCGAGTACGCCGACCTGGTGCAGCCGTATCCGCACACCCGCGCCGCGTTCAAGCTGCGCGTTCACACGAGCAGGATCGAGCGGCGGGCGCCGCGGTTTAGTGAACATACGAGGCAGATTCTCGCCGAACTGCTCGGCGCTTCCGTCTCGGAGGTCGAGCAGCTATACGAGCATGGCGTTACGCGGGCTGCGCCACTGGACGCGCACGGACTGAGGGTGTGACGCCGGCAAGGTGCAGCCTGCGGCGAGGCACAACAAAGAGAAGAAACGGAGCCGGCAGATGCCGCTGAACAAACCCTGGCAGGAATGGCGATCAGGCCGTGAGCACGAACGGCGGCTATCGAATACGCTCGGCGTATACGAGATCGCCGACGAGGGCGGCGAGGTGGTCTACATCGGCTTCGCGGGCGGCCGGAGCCTGTTCGGTCTGCGCGGTGAGCTGAAAAAGCATTTCGAGGGCACGGCGAACGCGACCACCGCCGAACGCGGCCGCCGCTTCCGCTACGAGGTGAACATGCAGTACATGAGCCGCTTCAGGGATCTGCTGCAACGCTTTAACGAGGACAATGGCCGGCTGCCTCCCGGCAACGAGCAACCCGGCGAGTACGTGCCGACGCTGGGAAAGTTTCACTGGAAGAGCGGATAATCCATCGGACGGACCTCACCCCTAACCCTCTCCATTGCCTGCGGGCAACAGAGAGGGCGATCGTTGGGTGCGTTCCACGAGCGACAGGGATGGACGAAGGTGTTGCGGCGGACGTGGCGAACTCAGCGGCTAGGCCCCGAGATTCCTCGTCCATCCTGACTGCCCGCTCCGGGCAACCAGAGATCGCCCTCTCTACCGGCCGCAGCCGGTGGAGAGGGGACGGGGTGAGGTCTCGCGCCACCGAAGTGAGCGCCGAAGGGAGGTTCTCAGAATGGATCTGGAACTGAGCGAAGAGCAGCGGCTGATCGTTGAGACGGTGCGGCGGTTTGTGGAGCAGCAGATCGTGCCGCTCGAGCGCGACATGGACCCCGACGCGACCGAGCTGCCGCGAGAAGAGCACGAGCGGCTGGTCGCAATGACCAAACAGATGGGGTTCTACAACCCCGACGTTTCGGTCGAGTTTGGCGGCGCCGGCATGAGCACAATGGACCGCACCCTCATGGCCGAGGAGATGAGCCAGCACCGGGCGGGGCTCTACACACCCTGCTACGGCGTTTTCGGACATGCAGGGCTGGCGCAGCTGTATTTCGGGACCGAGGCGCAGAAGCAGAAGTACCTCTACCCAACGCTGCGGGGCGAGAAGCACGGCTTCTTCGGCCTCTCCGAGCCGTCCGGCGGCTCCGACCCTGCCCGCGCGATCCGCACCCGCGGCGTGCGCGACGGCGATGAATGGGTGATCAACGGCTCCAAGCTCTGGATCAGCAGCGCCGACACGGCGGACTACGGCCTGCTGTTCGTGCGCACCGACCCCTCCGCCGGCCGCAACGGGATCACCTGCTTCATCGTCGACACCGACACACCCGGCTTCGAGGTGCGCCGCATCGTGCATGTGCTGCGATCGACGCACCCGCCGACCGAGCTGTCGTTTGACAACATGCGCGTGCCGCACGCCAACATTCTCGGCGAGGAGGGCGGCGGCTTCGCGATCGCCAACGACCGTCTCTCGCGCAACCGCATCCCCTACACGGCCGAGTGCATCGGCGTCGCCGTGGCGGCCCAGCGCATGGCGGTGGCATGGTCGAAAGAGCGGGTTACCTTCGGCGAGCCGCTCGCCAGCCGGCAGGCGATCCAGTGGATGCTCGTGGACAATGAGATCGACATCACCACCTCGCGCTGGCTGGCGATGTCGGCTGCAAGCAAAGCGGACCAGGAGAAGCCGTTCCGCACCGAGGCCGCCATGTGCAAGCTCGTTGGCACCGAGGCCTCCGGCCGAGTCGTGGACCGCAGCATGCAGATCCATGGCGGCCTCGGCGTCAGCAAGGATCTGCCTTTAGAACGGTGGTATCGGGAACTGCGGATCCGCCGGATCGGCGAAGGTCCGAGCGAAGTGCAGCGAATCATCATGGCGCGGGATCTACTGCATTCATCGCTACACTAGCGAGTTTGCATTGACGATAACGGCCCTTGCGGCCCTGGATTAGCGAGCGAGGATTAGCGAGCCTGCATTAGCGAGCCTGCACCAGGAGACGAATGAAAGATGGCACTGCTGTTTGAAATCCGGGAGCGGGTCGCGTACCTGACCTTCAACAGGCCCGAGGCGATGAACGCCATGGACCCGGAGACGTATAAAGAGCTATCCGACGCCTGGATCGAGGTGCGGGACAACCCGGAGATCTGGTGCGCCGTGATCACCGGCGCCGGCGACCGCGCCTTCACCGCCGGCGCCGACCTGAAGAAAACAATTCCCCGGCGGCCCGAGGCATGGGAGTTCTGGCAGACGCAGGCCGACCAGATTCTCAACCGCGGCCTCGAGGTCTGGAAGCCGGTGATTGCTGCGGTCAACGGCTACTGCCTGGCGGGCGGCATGACGTTGCTGTTCGCCACCGACATCCGCATCGCCGCCGAGCACGCGACCTTCGGGATCAGCGAAGTGAAGCGGGGCATTCTGCCGGGGAACGGTGGCACCCAGCGGGCGGTGCGGCAGTTGCCCTATCCGATCGCGATGGAGCTGCTGCTGATCGGCGACACGCTGACGGCGCAGCAGGCGCTGCAGTACGGGCTGATCAACAAGGTCGTCCCGAAAGAGCAGCTGATGACCACCGCCGAGGAGTACGCCCGCAAGCTAGTGTCGAATGCGCCGCTGGCGGTGCGGGCGATCAAAGAGCTGGCGGTGCGCAGTCAGTATTTGCACATCAGCGATGGTCTGCGGCTCGAAGCATCGATTCAGCAGGTGCTGCGCGAGACCGTCGACGCAAAAGAAGGTCCGCGCGCTTTTGCCGAAAAGC
>JBBRGK010000139.1:0-7183 GCA_038240805.1 Dehalococcoidia bacterium
GAGGGACCGACAACGGGTATCCTGCTGGGCAGGGAGGACCTGATTGCAGCAGCCGATGCCCAGATGGTCGGCGTTGCCAGGCCGATGAAAGTCGGCAAAGAGGATATCCTCGGCCTGGTCGCGGCGATCCGCAATTACGTGAACGTCGATACCGCAGCCGAGAAGGCAAGGCAGGATCGCCTGCTCGCGCAGCTCAGAGAACTAATCGGATCGCTGCCCTACGTGGAGCAACGCATCGTGCCGGACCAGGCGGGCCGCGAGATCAACCGCCTCGCGTTGGTGACAACGCCCGAGCGCGCTCGGGCATTATCGGCGGGCCTTGCCGCAGGCAGTCCCTCGGTGCGTACACGCAACCATCACCTGTACGAAGGCATCGTCCTGATCGATCCGCGTGCGCTCACTCCGGCAGATGCTGAGACGATCGCTTCGAGGCTTCGTCAGCTGTGCCAGGACAGTCTGGCCGATGGAACCCGATCCTGAGTTTGCGAGGTAAGGACCGAGTGCAGTCACGCGTGAGCTGGGAAACGGAGTTCGACACGGCGGGCCGTGGCGCATCCGTCTCAGAGGACTGGCTGAACCGGCTTCGCGACGACCAGCGCGGGGCGGGCTTTGCGTTCCAGCTGCTTCTAGTCGCGCTTGTACTTTTCCTGTCGAAAAGTCTGCGGCCGCAGATTTTTAGCGAAGCCGGCTTTTATGCAACGATAGCCGGCTGGATTGCCAGCATCTTTATCGTCAAGATCCTGGCAGACCGACGACGAGGAGTCGCGGTGCGGCCGGTGCTCTTCTTCGCTGCCTGGGCGCGTGGGCTCGTGCAGATCGCTGGCGTTGTCTTGACCGGCGGTGTGCGGAGCCCGTTGCTGATCGCACTTGCCGCCACGATCTTCGGTTTTGCTGTGCTGGGAGGCCGTGTCCGCTGGTATCTGGCAAACGTCGCCGTGCTCTGGCTCGTGCTTCTGCTTGGTCTTCTTCTCGTGGACGGCGCCGATCTTTTTGGCGAGCCGACCGGATGGGCTGTACTCGGCGGGTACTGGATACCGGCGGTCGTCGGTGCCGGGCTAGATCGGTATTTGCATGCCATCAATCTGCTCGCGCTGCGGGACGCTGTGACAGGGCTGCCGAACCATCGCTATTTCCAGGAAATGCTGCGGCTACTTGCTGCCCGGGCAGAGCGCGATCAGCGGTCGCTGAGCCTGCTGATGGTCGATATCGACGATTTCGCGCAGTACAACGACCAAAACGGCTACCCGGCGGGAGACAGTCTGCTGCGCGAGCTCGGTATGTTGCTCGCCAGCGGCAGTCGGCCAAGCGACGTTGTGTCCCGCTTCGGTGGCGAGGAGTTTGGTCTACTCTTCCCTGACACACCCTCTGACCAGGCGGTACTGGCCGCCGAGCGGCTGCGTCAGGTGATCGCGGAGACGCCATTTGAGCATGGTCCGATCACCGTTTCGATCGGCGTTGCGGCGCTGCTCGAACACGTCGATCTGCTGGAGTCGCTGGTCGAAGCAGCTGGCGAAGCGCTCGCCGACGCAAAGCGTGCCGGCAAAGATCAGGTGGTGGTAGCGCGGCTCAAGCGGAAGTCATCAGCGTCGTTTCCCGCAGTCACCTGGCTTCCTTAACGACCGCGGAAGTCCGCCGCCCGCTTCTCACGAAAAGCGGAGATGCCTTCCACATGATCCTCGGACAGCAGGGTGATAGACGAGCCGTTCGCCGCCATCAGCATCGATGTCTCCAGATCAGTTTCAAGGCCGCGATAGAGCAGCTGTTTCATCAGCCTCAGGGAGATCGGCGGCCCTGAGGCGATCCGCCCCGCGAGAGCGGCGGTTTCCACCTGCAGGTTCTCGGCGGGTACGACCCAGTTGATCATCCCGAGCCGGTAGCCCTCTTCGGCGGACATGAAGTCGCCGGTAAACATCAGCTCGGCAGCCTTTGCAAGCCCCAGACGGCGCGGGTAGAGCCAGGCGCCGCCCCAACCGGGAATCAGGCCGATTCGGCGGTAGGCGACCATGAAGCGGGCATTCTGGGCTGCGGTGCGCAGGTCGCAGGCACAGGCAAGGTCGAAGCCCGCGCCGACCGCATCGCCGTTTACCATTGCGATCGTCGGGATCTCAAGCCGTTGCAGGCCGAGTATCACCCGTTGGGCGCCGCGGAAGTTCCGACGCACATCCTCCGCAGATCGAGGCGCTCGCTCGCCAGCGCCGCCGGGCATACCACCTGTGTCTCCGCCCGCGCAGAAGGCTCGACCGGCTCCAGTCAGCACAAGGCAGCGAAGATCTTCGTCGCCGCGGTAGAGATCAGTCAGCAGGTCACCCAGTTCTTCGGTCAGGTCAGGGGAGAGCGCATTCAGCCTCTCGGGGCGGTTCAGGGTGACCGTGATAATCCGGTCGCTCCGATCCACGGCCAGCGTTTTGTACTCCATGCCTTTCACCTCGTTGCTCCCGCTCCGGGCCGGTTTCAGCAGGTTTGTCCCCTCTTCTATTACCAGCGATTCGCCTGGCCCCGCAAGATGCCGTAGCCTGCTATGTGGGCTATGGCAGCCGAAAGGTAACCGGCTCAATCGCGCATCTGCCGAACGGAGGCCCGTTGCAACGCCTGCGACTGCGCTGGCTGGTGTGCAGCATCACGGCTGTGATGATGCTGTGCTTTATGGGCATGGCCCTGTTCGACCACCGCGTTGCCGTAGTAGCACTCGCAGGTTCGCTCGTCGTTGCCGGCAATGGCCTGACCTGGCTGCTGGTCCTGCGCAAGGCCCGCCTGCGGCTACGCCGGCACGGCTACCGCTGGTGAGGGCACTTGTGTCGGCCGATCCGCTATAGTGTGAGTCTGTTTGAGTCTAAAACAGGCCGCCGCAGTGCCCGCCGCCGGAAACTGGCATGGGACACGCGATGGTGCGGATGAGCCTCGTGACCGCAATCGAAGCCCCAGGCGCACCACTGCCAGCCGAGTTCGCGGCCAACCCGCTGGCCGCGATGTATGGCCTCGCTTCGCTGCATGCAGCAGCAGAATCGCCGGCCGATCTGTTGCGGTGCGCGGCCGCGTTCGTCATGAGCGGCGCCGGCTGCGCGTTCGCCGCGATTGTTCTGACAGAGAATGCGTCCACGACATTCTTCAGCGCAGGAAGCCGCGAGGGTATCTCTGCCGATATACTCGATCCAGACGCGGACGGACCCTTACAACGTGCCCTGCAAGGGCAAAGGGATTCATCTTCGCAAGGAATGGAAGCGCCGGCCTGGATAGCGATACCGCTGGATTCCGGAGATGTCGTCCTCGGAGCACTGATCGCAGCCGATACCGTGGAGGGGGCGTGGGAGCCTGATCGTGAATTCTTCCACGCAGCCGCAGCACTCATTCGGCCGCTCGCCTTGCGTGCCGCGGGCGGCGCCGAGTTTAAACGTGCGGCTTCGGGCGAGCTCGCAGCAGCAGATATAGGCGCTCTGTTCGAAAGCATGCTCGACCCGGTCGCCTTGATTGGCACCGACGGCTCGTTACGCCTCTGTAATGGCGCTTACCGAAAATTGCTGGATGATGCCGGCCTACTCGAGGGTCCAATCTCAGCACATCCCGAAGTCGTGATGCGGCGCGACTCCACCGGACGCATGCTGAAGGACTCCGAGCGGGCGCTGGCTAAGGCGCTGGATGGGCACGGTGTGCGGGCCGAGCGCGTACTGCGTATGGCGGACGGACGCGAGCGCGTCTTCCTCTTGAGCACGAGCCCGGTTCAGCGCGGGGACGGCACGCTGCAGGCAATCGCGGCAGTGTGGCGCGACGTCACGGAACAGATCGCGCGCGAACGGGCTTTGCGTTTGATGCAGGATGTACGCCGGGGTCTCAGTCTGGCTGGCGATCTTCGCCATGCGGCGCGCTCGGTCTGCCGGCGGGCCGTTTTGTTGCTCGACTGGGTGGATATGGCGGCGGTATACGCCCTCGATGGCGACGATCCTGTGCTGCGAGCACAATCAGGCTTTCCGGCGCGTGCCTCGCGTCTGCTCGCCTCTCTGGCGATGGGACCGGCTCATCGCGCCACGGCCGCCGTGATGAAGAACCAGTCCACGATCTTTCAGACCGATCACGATGAGCCTGCCACCGAAGCCTCGCGTCGGTTTGTGGCCGCAAGCGGAGCAGCGACGTTTGTGAATCTGCCCCTCATCGCCGGCACACAGCGATTCGGCCTGCTCGTTCTGGCGGCCCGCGAGCCGCACGTGCCGTCGCGCGATGAGCTGGCCCTGCTTGAGGCGATGGCCGCTCAGGTGGGAGCTGAACTTGAAGGGGTGCGGCGGCGCCAGGAGGCCGAGAACGAACGCGCACGACTGCAGGCGGTGCTCGACCAGTTACCGGAAGGCGTGCTGCTGTTTGACGCCGGTGGGCGGCTCGTGATGAGCAATAACAGCTCTGAGTCGATCGTGAGCCAGCCAATCGATCCCAGCACACCCATGCTTAGCCTGGCCGGACGGTACGGATTTGCCCGCGCCGACGGCCGACCGTATCACCACGGCGATGATCCCCTCGCTCGGGCGTTCAGCACCGGCTTACCGGTGCTCGGCGAGGAACAGATCGTGCGCCGCGCTGATGGCCGCGATCTGCCCGTCGTTGCCAACGTTGCTCCCATTCGGGACGCCAGCGGCCAGCTTGCCGCCGTGATCATGGTGTTTCAGGACATCACCAGCCTGCGTGAGATGGACCGGCTTAAGGACGATTTCCTCTCGATCGCCGGGCACGAGCTGCGTACGCCGATAACAACGATCCGCGGTCTGGCACAGCTGGTTGAACGGCGCCGCCATCGGCTGGATGAGGCGACGATCAACGCAGCACTGACGACGATTAACGAGCAAACCGACCAGATGGGACGCCTGGTCGATGAACTGCTCGACGTCTCGCGGATCCGCACCGGGCGCCTGTCGTTGCAGTTCGCGCCGTTCGAACTAGCAGCAGCCCTTCGCTCGATGGTCGAGCGCCTTGCGCAGCAACGCAGCGGGGCAGTGCGGCTCGCCGCGCCGGAGGCGCTGGAGGTAGTCGGCGATCCCGGCAGGCTTCAGCAGGTGTTTTCAAACCTGTTGGACAACGCGGTGAAGTACAGCGAGCCACAAACCGATATCGATGTGACCGTGCGGGCTACGAGGAGCAGCGTTACGGTCGAGGTGCGTGATCGCGGTCTGGGAGTGCCGTCGGAGGCGCTGAGCCGGCTGTTCGAGCGCTTCTACCGCGCCGAAAACGCCAGCGAGCGCGCCGGCGGCCTGGGCCTCGGGCTCTATCTCTGCCGCGAAATTGTTGAGCGTCACGGCGGTTCGATCTCGGTGGCAAGCACCGTCGGCGAAGGCACAACGTTTACGGTGAAGCTACCACGTCAGGCCCGGTCGGGTCCCAATGACTGAACCAACGCCGCTCGAAGACTGGACTGCCGCAGCGACAGAGAGCCTACCACCCGACTACGAGGCGCTGCTCCTCCGCGCCGGCTTCAACTACCACGTCTTTGTCGCGGCGGCATTCGGATTCGCGCGGGAACACGGCGCCTCTCCCGATGACTTCATCGCCTGGGTCGCAACGCGGCTTTCGCCGACCTGGAAAGGATTGCAGGGGCACGGCGCCGACGCGGTGCTGAACCTCTTGCTGGAAAACCTGGCTTCGACCGGCTACGCGGTGCATGACGTCGTCCTCGATGGCGAGGAATCAACCGCGAAGATCGATGCGATACCCCTCGGCCTCGACTCCGGCCAGTGGCAGCGGTTGTTGGAGCCGTTCAGCGTCACGCCAGAGGACATGCACGCACTGTTTCGAGTGTTCACGCCGCTTGCGCGTACGGCGGGCGCCACGCTTGAGCTGGCGGGAATGCGCGACAGTCTCGCTCTGACGGTGCGACGCGATCCCGCCGAATCGACGTCCGCCGAGCTTCAGATTGACGAGCCGTGACAATTGCGCCCGGCAGCGGGCTGCCACGCTAGCCGCGCCAGGCGGCGACCGCGAGTGAGCCCCAACCTGCGAGGAAGCAGAGCCCTCCCAGCGGGGTGACCGCGCCCAGCCACTTCACGCCGGAGAACGCGAGCACGTACAGGCTGCCGGAAAAGAGCACGACTCCGGCTACGAACAGCCAGCCGGCCGTCGCAATGAGGTTTCCCGGCCAGCGGGTTGCTGCATAGGCGACGGCGAGCAGCGCGAGCGCATGATAAACGTGGTAGCGGGCAGCGGTCTGCCAGATCTCCAGGTCATCGGTTGATAACCGGCCTTTGAGCCCGTGGGCGGCGAAAGCGCCGGCTGCGACGCCCAACACCATCAGGAGGCAGCCGAGAGTAAACCAGGTCTGTTCCATCGCCGGTCCACGTCGCTTTTTCCGCTGCCGGTCACCGGAACCAGCAGCGGGATCATTCCAGCTTGCGTTCCGCTCCCGGTCGCTCGTTGATTGCACCCGCATCCTCGTAGTCCCGATCGGAAGTGGCTCTGCAGGCATCGTAGCATCGCGCCTCGTTAGCCGGGCGTGCGGGCGGCGACTACGATGCTCGCTTCGCAGTAATAAAAGTCGTCGCGGTCAAGAATGCAGCCATCGCCGGTCTCGTCGAAAAGTCGACCGAAGGCGACCGCATCGTCTGCTGCTTTCGGGCCCATGAGCCGCGCGGCGTCGGCTGCGATGGCCCGTCCGCTCGTGCCTATCCAGCGCCGATCGACCTCAGAGAGTGGTCCCTTGCGCTCGGTGAGAAAAGTGCGGAACCGTGGCAACAGGCCAGCACGCACGAACGCGCCAGGCAGAGCACGCCCGACGAACGGTCCGGCTGACTCTCCTGCGAGGTGGTCGAGGAACCGGTACCAGAATCGCAAGTCGCAGGGGTAGAAGATTTTGTGCGCGAACTCGCTGTCTTTGACGGCGATCAGTCCGCCCGGTCGAAGCACCCGCGCCATCTCACGAAGGTATTCGTGCTGCTCGGTCGGCGCGAGGTACTCGAACGTGTTGGCGCACCAGATCGAATCGACGCTGTCGTTGCACAGCGGCAGATGGCTTGCATCGGCTGCAATCGCGCCGAAAGCAGACAGCCCTTCGACGGTGACGCGGGCGCGTTGTAGGTTCTCGACCGAGATGTCGATCGCCGAGATGCGGCCCTGTGGGCCGGTGAGTTCCGCGATCCACGGCAGGAAAGCGCCGCTGCCGCAGCCGAGATCGACAACGTGGTCGCCACAACGGATTCCGGCCCACTCGAGCATT
>JBBRGK010000140.1:0-7162 GCA_038240805.1 Dehalococcoidia bacterium
CTATTCGTCGCCGCGCCCGGCGACCGAGTGATGTCGCCGGGCGCTATTCTGTTTCAACGAGGACGACGCCGGGCGATGCGCACCGTTTCGCTGTCGCGCGTCAAACACCGGGCTGCTACGCTGATGGAACCCGTTCGGCTAGGCGATGGCGCTGCGCTGGCGGAGCGAAACCGTCAGCGCGGCAGGACTCGGCCTCGAACGGTCGGACCGCCGGAGGAGCGCACCGTCCATGTCCCCCGTTCACGGCATCATCTTTGACCTGGGTGGCACGCTGCTCGAATTCCCGAACTGGGAGTCGGAGGTTGCCGTCCGCTGGCGGAAAACCTTCCATGAGCTGCGTACTGGCCGCCCGCAGGATCTGCCCGACGAGGAAGCGTTCGTAGAAGCGATGCTTGCGGCCGAAAACGAGCACTGGCGGCGTGTGGATATCGAGCACTGGAGCGGCCCGCCGTCCGGCATGGTGCTGGATGGCTATCGGCGTCTGGGCCGTCAGCCACGCGACGAAGAGGTCATCGACGTGCTTGATGCCTGCGCCCGTGCCCTGAACGGCTGGGCGCAGCCGTTTCCAGATGCGCAACCGACGCTCGAATACTTTCGTGGCAAAGGCTACCGCATCGGCCTGCTCTCCAACACCTGGTGGGCGGCTGGCTGGCACAACGCAGACCTGGCCACCCACGGCCTGAACTCGTACCTGGACGAGCTGGTCTATACTTCCGATCTCCCGCATTCCAAACCCCATCCGGCAGCCTTCCAGACGATCGCCTCCCGCCTCGGTGTGCCGCACGAACACTGCGTCATGATCGGTGACCGCCCCGTGGACGACATCAGTGGTGGGCTTTCAGCCGGCATGCGCGCCGTACTGAAGACAAACGGGAACCCGCCCGTCGTACCGCCGCAGATCACTCCAACCGCCGTGATCGCCCACCTCGCCGAGCTGCCCGCGTTAATCGAAAGCTTCCGCTAGCGGGCGTCGCCACCCCGTACGCAGGTATCGGACCGTACTGTGTCCAATGGCTGCCGGATCGCGTACCCCCGGACCCATGCGGGCGGATACGAAGGACGGCGAAGATACACCTGGTGAAGCGGTCAGACCGTGCCCGGCGAAAAGGCGGAGATCTCTGATGCAAAAGTTATTTGGCATTCCGATGACCGCGATCATGGGCTCGTTGCTCGCAGTCGTCTTCATCGCCCTGCTCGGCTTCTTCTACGCAGCCGTACGCAACCCGGTGCTATTTCGCATGGGTGTGCGCAACATTCCCCGGCGGCGGGCGCAGTCGATTGTGATCGTTTTCGGACTCATGATCAGTACGCTCATCATCACCGCCGCCTTCACTGTGGGCGATTCGCTCAGCTACAGCATCACCCAGGCCGTCTACGACAAAGGCGGCCCGGTGGATCTCAAAATCGAGACGCAGTCGTCCTCGGTAGAAGCCGGCACAGGCCGACCGTACATCGCAGATAGCGTCGTGAACGCGATCGAGGGGCAGGTCGGCGAAAATCCAGATCTGAAAACCTGGCTGCCCGTGATCGATGAGCCCGTGCCGGCCGGCAACCCTGCCAGCCGGCTGAACGAGCCGCGAGTCCACCTCGTCGGCCTGGATCCGCAGTCGATCGCGGCGATCGGCGGTCTGCCAGCCGAGGCCGGCGGAAGCGTCCAGGTGAGCAGCCTTGCTACAGGCGAAGCCTACATCAACAAGACCGCCGCCGATAAGCTCGATGCGAAAGCGGGCGACACGGTCCGCGTCCTGTTCAATAACCAGCAGTTCCCGCTGACGGTGAAAGGCGTGGTCAAGGACCGGACGATCACCGGCTGGCAGGATGTGCAGCGTGACGACAACGGCGGTATTGTTATGTCGCTCGCCGGCGTGGAGGCGATCAGTGGCCGCAGCGGCGGTATCACCGACCTCTGGGCCTCGACCGGCGCCGACATTCGAGCCGGCTATACGCGCGGCAACCGCCTCTTTCCGATCGTTAAGCAGGCCGTCGCTTCTGCCACGGTCCAGTCGCAGCTCACGGGCAGCGGAGTCAGCCTGAAAGTACACAACTCCAAGCACGACGGCGTCGATTCAGCACAGCTGTTTGGCAGCGGCATCACGGCCTTCTTCGTCACGATCGGCCTATTCTCGATCGCCGCCGGCATGATGCTTATCTTCCTGATCTTCGTGATGCTTGCGGCCGAACGGCGGGCCGAGATGGGCATGGCCCGCGCCGTGGGCATCCAGCGGTCCGGGCTGGTGCAGTCCTTCCTGGCCGAGGGCATGGTCTACAACCTGCTCGCCGGCGTGGTCGGCGTCGTGCTCGGCATCGCGGTAGCTTTCGGCCTGGTCTGGTTCGTCACCCACGTCATCTTCACCGGCAAGTACGAGCTGCCGCTCTCAGGCCACCTGACCGTGCCGAGCCTGGTTATCTCCTACTGCCTGGGCGTCGCTCTGACATTTATCACGGTGGTCATATCGGCGTACAAAGCCACGCGCATGAACATCGTCGCCGCGATCCGCGACCTGCCGGAGGAGAGCGGCCCAGCCAGCGAGCGGCGCCGCTTCAATGGCAAGCTGCTGCTCAGCAGCGTCGCCCGCCTGTTCGGCAGCGTGGCCGTACTCAGCGTATTGAGCGCCGGCGCGAAAATGGGCATTATCGCCCTACCGATCGTACTCGTTGGACTGGGACTGCTGATCGCCGCCTGCCTGCCGGTGACGCGTTCACCGCTGGGCATCGCCTGGCGCACGATCGCGGGCGTCTGCGTTGGTACGATCTGGGCCATCCTGGGTGCAAGCCGTGCCTTCGGCTGGAGCTGGACAACGATCTGGAGCCGCTACTGCGTCCTTGCCGGTGGGCTCGCCATCTGGGGCAGCCATGCGGCGCACAGTCTCTTCCTGTTCACGATGGGCGGTTCGCTGGTGCTGCTAGGCCTGGCGCTCGTGGCGCGGGTGCGCGGCATTTCCGGGCGGCTGGCCTTCAGCCTGATGAGCGTCGCCCTGATCGTCTTCTGGCTAATGCCCACTAACCTGTTCAAACAGCTGTTCGGCGGCCTCTACGGCCCCGACAGCGGTGGGCCGGAGATGTTCTTCCTCTCTGGCATCATGCTCGTGGTGGCGACCACGCTGCTGATGGTCGAGAACGGCGAGGCATTCGCACACCTGGTCAACCGTGCCGGTGGGCGGCTCGGCTCGCTTCGGCCGTCGCTCGTGACGGCGATCGCCTACCCGATGTCCAGCAAGCTGCGTACCGGGATGACGCTGGCGATGTTCTCGCTGATCATCTTCAGCATTACGGTCATGAGCACGATCAACTCCAACTTCACCAATATGCTGCTGACCAAAGACGCGACCGGCGGCTGGGATGTGACCGCGAGCACGAACCTGAACAACCCGGTGCCTGACCTGAAAAGTGCTCTTGCGCAGGCGGGCGTCGATACTTCAAAGCTGACCGCGATCGGCGCCACAACCCCAATCCAGGGGCTCAGCGACGTTCGCAACGCCGGCGATAGCAGCTGGGCACGGTACGGCATTGTCGCAGCCGACCCTGGCTTCCTCGATGCCTCGACGATGAAGTTGCAGGCACACCTTAAGGGTGACAGCGCCGGCGCTGCCTGGAAGGAGTTGCAGCAGCAGCCGGGCACAGCGATCATCGACGCTCAAGCGACCAATGGCAACAACGGCGGCGGCAGCGATGCGCCGAACTTCACGCTCAAAGGTGCAGGCTCGACCACGACACTGCTCGATCATCCGCTTGCGATCGAAGTGCGCAACGCCGCTGGCGACGTAAGACAGTTGCAGGTGATCGGGATCATCAACCAGGTGGTTGCCAACACCAACTTCTCGATCTTCACGTCTGCCGAGACCTATCAGCAGACGCTGGGCGCAAAGCCGGCTTTCACCCAGTACGCGATCCGCCTTGCGCCGGGAACCGACGACAAAGCGGTAGCGAAACAGATCAAGGCGAACCTGGCAGGTTTCGGCGTCCAGGCATCGGCCGTGCGCAGCGACCTTGCCGACCAGCAGTCGCAGATCCGTGGCTTCAGCTACCTGTTCGAGGGCTTCATGGGCCTGGGGCTTGTGGTCGGCATCGCCGCGGTGGCCGTGATCGCCGCCCGCACGGTGGTCGAGCGGCGCCAGCAGATCGGCATGCTGCGGGCCGTCGGCTACCGCCGTAGCCAGGTGGCGCTCTCCTTCGCCCTGGAGACGAGCTTCATCGCTCTCTTCGGGCTGCTGGCCGGCGTGATCACCGCCTCGATTCTCTCCTACAACCTCTTCACCGGCGGCACCTTCGGCGACACCAGCGGCGCGGGCTTCCAGTTGCCCTACTTGCAGATCGGCCTCTTTGCCGGCGTGGCCTACGTCTCCTCGCTGGCGATGACCTACTTCCCCTCGCGCAAAGCGGCTTCGCTGCCGATCGCGGAGGCGCTGCGTTACGAGTAGCTGAATCTGCCGCTCTTCGACCAGACGGCGTTGCCCGCTCCCGAATAACGGCCGGTCCCTGCTCAGGAGCCGGCCGTTCCCGCGTTCTGCGCCGAATGGGGTACGGTTTTGCATCCATGCACGGCTTTAACCGTACTGAAACTCTCGCACGTTCCGGGAAAGCGGCGCCGGCGTGCGATACTGACCGCTGTGAAGAGTATCTCCGTCCTGTCAGAGCGAGAGGGCACGCAATGATTCCAGGAAAAGAACCGTCCGGCGATCCGCCAGGTACTGGATGACGCCGGCTGGCTGAAAGCAGGTCCATGCAGGAACTCCACGCGGACAGGGACTTTTTCGACTGGTTACGGGGCATCTCAAGCGCCTACGGCGAAACGATGGCCGCCTGGGGGCAGGAGGTGCACGACGCCGTGGCAGGAGGCATTTCGGCGGTCGTGCCAGAACGTCTGTTGCAGGCAACCGATACTGCGGTCGAGCGCCTTGTACAGAGCCTGATCGCGATTGGCGCCCGTCACGAAGATCCGAAGGCGCCGAACGGCGCTGCAGCGGTGCTTGAGGCGCTCGACCGGTTGCTGGGCGCAAGCGCCGACCTGCTGCGCGAGGCCCGGACCGATCTGGAGCAGCGGGGGTTGGGATCGATCTCGACGCTGGCGCCCCGCATTGCGGAACTACGGGGACTGGAAGCAGAAGTCGAGAGCCGCACGGAGTCGATGCGAGCACGGTTGGAGAGCAGCTTCGGCGACCCGGGGCCACCGTAGGCCGGCCATCGCCATGTGCCCCTGCAGCGGGCCGGTTCCACGATTTTTATAAGAAGCGCCCACCGACCGTGCTGCGGATCGGGGCGGATATACAAATGGGCAGGCGGATGCAATGAGTACATCGGGGCCCCCGGCCGGGGTTAAGACGGCAAACCTGCTGGCCTCCGTGCAGTGGACAGGTGAGCCCGATGACCCTGAAATGATCCAGGGCAGCGGCAGACACGGAAGCGAAGCGTCACACCGCTCGCCCTGTAGCTATCTCAGCATCCGGCGAAAGAATGGCACGAGTTACGTCTATGCCAGCGACGAGCATCGCTGCTTCTGGGGCGGCTACCGGCTGCGCATCTCGATCGAGCAGCAGGAGGAGTACTGCGTCCTCAACCGGCTGACCGAGTGCCCGCTGGCGTTGCGAATCATGCCCCGCCCGGTCCGCGTTGAGGCCGATGAGCAGGGCGAACCTCGCCGAAGCCGCTCCAGGATTCGCAGTGCCCCAAAGCAGTCTTTGCCACTCTGGAGACGGCTGCTCGGCAAAGGCTAAAGCTACGCCGGGTCCGGCTTCAGCAGGCGCAATGTGAGCCGTTCGAGGTCATCCAGTACCTGCACCGGATTCTGCGTGTTGTGCCAGATGCCGAGCCGCAGGGCCGCCCACGTATAGGTACTCAGCAGTGCCTTCACCGTCGTTTCAAGCGGTATCGGCGCCACCTCGCCTCGCTGCCTGCCCCGCTCCAGCTGTGTCACCAACGCCAGATAAGTGCCATCGTGGCCGGAACCACGCGTGCCGGGCCGTGAGGTGTCGAGGCTGAGCAGCGCCAGTGATAGCTCATGGTTTTCGGACAGGAACTCCCACAGGTGGCGCAGAATCAGGCAGGCGCGCTCAACTGCGCCGCTCGTCTGCCGCAGCTCGTCGCTGGACCGCTGCACCGCGCTGGCCCGCCGCCCGTCGAGAATCGTTCGCAACATCTCCTCCTTCGAGGGGACGTAGCCGTAGACGGTGCCGAGGCCGATCTCGGCCTGGGTGGCGATCTCTTGCATCGTGGTGGCTTCGTAGCCCTGCGACGCGAACAGCGTTGCCGCAGCCGCAAGCAGAGCCGTCCGCGTCCGCTGCTTGCGCGCTTCGATGCCGCTTCCAGCGGCCTGCCGGGGGCCGTCTCCGGCTGCCCGCCGGGCCAGCGGCGTCACCTGCGTTGCCTGCGGGGATTCCTGCATCTGCTCTCTGCTCTCCGTCAACTGTTCGATTACAGTCTACAGTCACACAGAGCCATTCGCAGGAACTGGCTACCGCGCGTTCGGGCGCGTGCCGGGGCGACCGCCTTCCAATTCGGCAAGGGCACGCTCGATCTCCAGCCGCTGCCGCTGCTCGGGCGTCAGGCTCGCGAGATCAAGCAGCGGCCCCTCGGGCGCGATGTCGCGCAGCTTCAGGTCATCGGGCACAAACGTGTAGTAGGTCGCCAACCAGAGGCTTTTGGCATGCCAGTAGAAAAGGATCGGGAATAGTACCGAAGCCAGCGCAGCAAAGCCGATCGCGAACGGCACGCTCCAGGTTCCCGTGGCGACAGCGACGATCGCCGGGATGATCCCAACCAGCGCCGTGACCATGTAGTTGAGCACCAGCGCTCCGAGGAAGAAGCCTTCATCGTGCTCGAAAAGAAGCCCGCAGACCCGGCAGCGGTCGTGAACCTGCAGCAGCCCGCGTACGAGCGTTGCTTTGCCACAATTGGGGCAGCGAAGCAGGACACCCCGTGTTGCCAGTGTCCAGACACGACTCATCGGTGCTCCGTTTTCGGACCGGAGACGGTGCGGCTCATACGGTCGCACTTGCAGGAGCCTGCTCCGAGCCGGGCTCGAAAAAGCCGCAGCGGCACAGGTGAATAACTCTCCTGGCGGCACCGCGGCTAATGGACTCTACGATGGAACTCAATTGTAACGGTGGCGGGGAAAACCACCGGAACCACGCATTCAGATAGGGCCGCGCCAAACAGCCTAACCGAC
>JBBRGK010000141.1:0-7143 GCA_038240805.1 Dehalococcoidia bacterium
GGCAGGGGTATACATCGGTCTCACGAGCCGCGAACAGCCGCAGCCGAGTGAAGACGCTGCTGGCGGTGCTGCTGCGGCTCCCGCTGGTGCTGCGCCGTCAGCCGCCGGAGCGACTGAAGCTGAGCACCCTGCGAGTGTCAACGGTGCCACGGTTTCATCTCGAGCCTGAGCGCAGACCACTTCCCTTAACGCTCTCGTGCGGTGGATCGGATGCATGGCCCGGTCGAGCGGTGTAGCGTACCCTCTTAGCAAAGTGACATAAGCTGACAGCCCGGGCATCATGTCCGGGCTGTCGCGCGAGGGGGTACCGGCATGCAGGTAGCGATTGGCTTTCATCGGCTCGCGATCGAAGACTGGGACACGGCCAGCGCCTACGCGATCGAGGCGGAGCGGCTGGGTGTGGACGCGATCTGGTCGGCGGAGGCATGGGCGCACGATGCGGTGACGCCGCTTGCATATCTGGCTGCCAAAACTACGCGGATAAAGCTCGGCACCGGCATCATGCAGGTGGTCGGCCGCACACCGGCTATGGCGGCGATGACAGCGATGTCGCTCGCATCGATGTCTGGCAACCGTTTCCGCATGGGTCTCGGCGCAAGCGGTCCGCAGGTGGTCGAAGGCTGGCACGGTGTCCCCTTCCGCAAGCCGATCCAGCGCATGCGAGAGTACATCGAGATCGTACGGATGGCGACGCGCGGCGAGCGAGTCACTTACCAGGGTCAGATCTATCAGTTGCCGCTGCCCGGCGGGGAGGGCAAACCGCTCCGTTCCGGCGCCGAGCCCCGCCCAAACATCCCGATTTACCTCGCGACACTTAGCCCGAAGAGCCTGGAGCTTACAGGTGAGCTTGCTGACGGCTGGCTCGGAACGTCGTTCATGCCTGAGCACGCCGATGTCTTCTTCGAGCATATCCGCGCTGGTGCTGAGCGGGGCGGTCGCTCACTTACCGACCTCGACCTACAGGCGGGAGGCGCCGTTCAGTTCTCGGATGATGTGGAGAGTCTGATCGCACGGCGCAAGCCGGGGCTGGCCTTCACGCTCGGCGCCATGGGCTCGCGCGAGCACAACTTCTACAACGCTGCCTTCCGTCGCGCTGGCTATGAAGAGGAAGCGATGGCCGTGCAACGGCTGTGGCTCGACGGCCGGCGCGAAGAGGCAGCGTCAATCATCCCTGACGAGATGGTGCTGCAGACCAATATGATCGGCACGGAACAGATGGTTCGGGAGCGCATTCGCCGCTATCGCGATGCCGGCATTACCACCCTGCGCGTCGATCCTGACGGCGAGAGCACTGCTGAACGGCTGCAGACGCTCGGGCGGATGCTTGAGCTGGTCAAGTCCGTGAACGCCGAAACGCCAGCGGTGACGGGGTAAAACGGGCCATGGGGCAGCCTTACTCTATTGACCACGGTGATGGCAGGTAGCGGAGCGGGTCCACCTGTTTGCCGTTGATCCGCACTTCATAGTGGATGTGCGGGCCGGTGCATCTGCCAGTGCAGCCGCTGACGCCGATACGCTGACCCTGGGTGACCTGCTGACCCTTCTGCACCGCTATGTTGGAGAAGTGTGCGTACAGGGTCTGCATCCCGTCCGGATGGTCGATTATCACGTAGAGGCCGTAGCTGCAGCACGCATCACCACCGGCGAAGCTTACAGTTCCGGCCGCCGATGCGTAGGCGGGATTGCCGCTGCCGGGGTATTCATCGATGTCGATGCCCAGATGCGACGGACTGAACACGGTGCTGATACGGCGCGACTGATCTGGCCAGGCGAGCTTCGTCCCGACAACGGCACCCGCCGAGGGAGCGCTGTTCGCGATCACTGAGGCGTCGCGCCCTGTGCCGGTGGTGCCTGCGGATGAGGCGATCGAAGCACCCGCAGTGGCGGATGAGGCATTTGAGCTGATCATGGCGGATGTGCCGTCAGTGCTCACGAACGCGCCGTTTATCCAGCCGGTGTAGCTGCCGAAGGTCGCCGGCAGCCAGGAGTTCTGTGCCAGGCCGGTGATCGTGATCGAGGCGCTGCCGGGAATAACGGTGACAACGGCAAAGGAGGCGCCCGGACCGCTGCGAAGGTTGAGGCCGTCCGCCGGCATCACTGTTGCGCTGGTGGAAACGACAACTGGCGGCGGAGGAGTGCCCTGGTTGACGCTCAGGAAGGTGGAGTCTGCCCAGCCGAGCTGGCTGTTGAACGCGACCGGCAGCCAGTTATCCGGGGTTCCGCTGCCGGCAACCGTGACATTGGCGCCGAACGGCATGACCGCGAGAACGATCGATACGGTGCCGGGACTGCTGCGAAGATTGAGGCCATCGGGAGAAGTGACCGTTGCCGTGGAGGAAACGACGCTATCCGCCAGAGCCGCAGTCGTGCGCAGGGCGGTGAGTCCGATGAGGATCGCGAGAACCAGCACAGGCGCGAGTTTGCGCGAGGTGGTCCGGCGTGACCCGGGCACGTACAAGGCGTGATTTGTATCTCGGTGCGTCTGGCCGGAGGCAGCGCTCCGAAGGTCGAGCATACCGTTAATGCTCTGATCCTCCTGTGCTGTAGTGTCCGCGTCTTCCGTTTGTTCCGTCTGTATCGCCAGAACATTACAATCGGGTGTGCGGGGAACCTCGGTAATTGTACAGGCAGGTCGCAAAATTGTGACTCCGCAGCATGCAGACAGGAACCGCCGAGCCGGGTCGTGCCCCGCTAAGTAGAGCGAATCTAGCCGGCAGGAATAGATCGGTCCATATCCCTCACCGTTACTCGTGTTTTCATAGCAGACCGCGATTTGCCATAACGTATTTGTATCAAGCCCCTCCAATTGCGTTGCGAACACGATAGCATAACAATAGCTGAACTGGCAACGCGTTTGAGCATTTATGGTAAGGCGAAGATCGACCACCGCACGATGCAGCCGACGGGTATATCCAACCGCCGAACTGTTCATTGCCGGACTCATGCCATGGCGGCGTATCGACGGGCGAGTTACTATCTATCGTGGTTATGTCTTGATGCGCAGGGTTGGTTGTTCGAAGGAATAGTCATGGCACGCGATGTTGGGAGTGAGACGGCGGTGACTGCCGTCGCGGGCCACGCGCCCGAAGCTACCAGGGAAGATTTCTGGTGGCTGTTGGTCCAGGTCGGGGCGCTTAGCCGGCGTGTCGCTGAACGGCGGCTGGCCGCGTCGAGTACTTCCCCTGATCAGGTGCAGGCGCTGCGGGCAATCGGCAGCCACGAGAGCATGACCGTCGGTGAGCTCGCCCACGCGATGGGGCTCGAGCGTAACAGCGCCTCTCAACTGGCCGAAAGGTTGGTGCAACAGAAACTGATCGAGCGCGTCCGCTCCACGAGCGACCGCAGACAGGTATTCGTCGCGCTCAGTGAGGCTGGCCAGGCAATGCTTGCGGCGAGCGAGCCCGACGCCACAGGCCTTGCGGGCGAGCTTCTGGTCAATCTCAGCTCCCAGCAGATAGCCGAGTCCGCCCGCGTGCTCGAAACGATCCGCGACAGTGCCAGCATGGTGCTTCTCGGGGCGCCTCGGACTCACTGAGCCAGTTCTGGTCAGTCCCCTGCCTACCCCGGCCACGCTCACCCGGCGGGCTCCCGGCTCAATCGCTGCCGCCGCGTGTAATAATGCGCGGGACTGGACAGGTACACCGAGGAGAGTGGTATGAGCTACGCCGAGTTAACTCTTGAACACGACGGCAGCGTGGCTGTTGTCACGCTCAACCGTCCAGAGAAGCTGAATGCGTTGAATGCCGGACTGCGCGACGAGATCCTGGCTGTATGCGCCGAGCTGCAGGCAGACGATGAGGTGCGTGCGGTGGTCTTCACCGGAGCCGGGCGCGGTTTCTGTGCTGGTGCTGACCTCACCGGCGGACGCACGCAGTCCGAGCCGCGCCGATCGGACCTGAGCGATGAGTTCGGCTGGGTTGGCAGGCAGGCAAAAGCGGTCTACCGACTGGATAAGCCGTCGGTTGCTGCGGTGAACGGCGTCGCGGCCGGTGCGGGCATGTCGCTTGCGCTCGCCTGCGATTTACGCGTCGGCGGCAGCCGCGCCCGGTTCAAGACCGTCTTCATCGAGCGTAACCTGAGCCCGGACGCCGGCATGTCCTACTTTCTGCCGCGCATCGTTGGTGTCAGCCGGGCGTTCGACCTCGTGATGACCAGCAGGGCCGTGGACGGCGAAGAGGCGTACCGGATTGGTCTGCTCGATCGTTTCGTCGCCGACGAGAGCCTCCTGGACGAGGCGCTGAACCTCGCCCGGCAGCTTGCCGCAGGGCCGCCGATGGCGGTGATGATGAGCAAGCGCGGCATCCAGAACAGCCTCGACGTGCCGTTCGAGGAACAGCTCAAGTACGAGACAAAAGCGATCAGCCATGCGCGCCGCGCCACCCACGACTCCGAGGAAGCGACGCTTGCTTTCCGCGAGAAACGGCAGGGGAAGTTCGTGGGTCGTTAGTCACTGCCAATAGCCTGACTGGACAAGCGCCCACCGAGCTTACCTGCCTCGGAAGGCCGGCGGGCGTTTCTCAAGGAACGCCTTCGCTGCCTCCTGGTGGTCCTGCGTGTGGCCGGTGCGCCGGTGGGCGCGTGCCTCTGCGAGCAGGACGTCGTCCAGGCGGCTGTGCTGGGCGAGGTTGAGGTTTTCTTTCATGTAGCCGTAAGCGATGCCTGGGCCTGCCGCGAGCTGTCGGGCCAGCTCCAGCGTGTGCTCACGTAGCTCCGCATCCGGGACGACGCGGTTGGCAAGGCCAAGCTCGAGGGCGGCCTGGGCGTTCTGGATCTCCGCCGTGAAGTACAGTTCACGCGCTTTGGCGGTGCCGACAATCGAGGTCAGCAACCAGGTGCCGCCAAAGTCGCCGGCAAAGCCAACCCGCATGAAGGCGGTGCCAAACTTCGCGCTTTCGCCGGCAACGCGCAGATCACATGCCAGCGCCAGCGATAGCCCCGCGCCAACGGCATGGCCGTTCACCATCGCGATCGTCGGCTTGCGCATCGTGTGCAATAGGGCCGATGCCTGGTGGATCTCCTGTTGTTGCTCGACCTCTTCCTCGTACGTCATCGGCTCTTCAGCGACCATCGCCTGGATGTCGCCGCCGGCGCAGAACGCTCTGCCGGCACCGGTCAGCACCACGCAGCCCACGGCGCGATCCGTCGCCAGCGTGCGCAGCTCATCCACCAGGGCGTACATCAGCTCCATGCTCATGGCGTTGAGCCGGTCGGGCCGGTTCAGCGTGACCAGTGCCACGCCATCACTTTTCTCTACCAGTACAGTTTCTGATGCCATCACTTCCCCCCAGTACGTATCGGCCTGGCTCCGGCCAGTGTTGCAAGCGCAGCCCACACGGGCGTGCTCGGCGCCCCCGCCTGCACCGGCATGATCGCACCGACAGTGCGACCCGGCAACCTTTGCTGGCGGGCGTTCGCCTTGCCGGCAGCGCGGCGGTTATGATGACCCGGTGAAGCCGCTGGCGGATCGATCCCGCTCTCCTTTGCCTTCGTTCGTCGAGCACGTCGGCCCAGTGAGAGCAGAGCGGCAGACGAAGATGGCCAGAGGTCTCCGGAGGATTTCCAATGACGTTGCAAACTGCGACCCGTGACCTGGCTCGTGCCGACCTCGAGCACATCATTCACCCGCTTTATCATCCTTCGGCGCAGCAGGACGCCGTGATCTTCGAGCGCGGTGAAGGTGTCTGGTTATATGACATCGACGGCAAGCGGTACCTGGACGGCCTCTCGTGCCTCTGGAACGTCAATGTAGGCCACGGCAGGCAGGAGATCGCCGATGCAGCCGCCGAGCAGATGAGCAAGTTGGCCTTTGCCAACGGCTACACCGGTTTCTCTAACGTGCCTGCAATCAAGCTGGCGACTCGGCTGGCGCGGCTCGCCCCCGGCGATCTCAACGCTGTCTTCTTCACCAGCGGCGGCGGCGAGTCAAATGAATCTGCTTTCAAGATGGCCCGCTTCCTGTGGAATGTGCAGGGCAAGCCAGAAAAGCTCAAGATCATCGCCCGCATGGATGCCTACCACGGCGTGACCACGGCGGCGATGGCGGCAACCGGCATGGCGCCCTACTGGGAGCGTTTTGGCCCATTGGCACCCGGCTTCCTGCACGCAGCGGCCCCGAACCCGTACCGGCTGGGCGATGACGACCCGAAGGCATGTGCCCGCCTGGCGATCGAGTCGATCGAGGAGATCGTGGCACGGGAAGGGGCCGATACGATCGCTGCCGTGATCGCCGAGCCGATTCAGGGCGCGGGCGGCGTGATCATCCCGCCGGTTGAGTACTTTCAACAGCTGCGTGCCCTCTGTGACCGCCACGGCTTCTACCTGATCGCCGATGAGGTGATCACCGGTTTCGGCAGAACGGGAACATGGTTCGGAATGGAGCACTTTGGCGTGCAGGCGGACATGATGGCCTTTGCCAAGGGCGTCACCAGCGGTTACCAGCAGCTTGGCGGGATCATGGTTTCTGAGCGTATTCAGAAAGTGCTCGCCGCGCAGCCGGCGGACGTTAAGTGGATGCATGCCTACACCTACTCCGCGCATCCCACCGCCTGCGCCGTGGCGATGGCGAACCTGGACATTATTGAGCGCGACAACCTGGTCGAGCGCAGCGCCACGATGGGCGAGTATCTGCTCTCGCGGCTGGAGGAGTTGCGCGAGCTGCCCTGCGTTGGTGATGTGCGCGGTCTCGGGCTCATCGCCCGGGTTGAGCTGGTGGAGGATGTGCAGACAAAGCAGCCGTTCGCGCCGGGCAAGAAGGTCGGTGACCGGGTGATCGCCGAGGCACGGCAGCGCGGCATGATCACGCGCAACCGTGGTGACGTGATCGCGCTCGCCCCGCCACTCTGTATCACCGAGGAAGAGGTAGACTTCGCGGTCACGACGCTGCGCGACTCCATCCGAGCGGTGACTGCGGCGGTCTAGCTTAGACGAAGGCTCGAACACCTCGGGACGGCCTGGTCCGCAGTTTCGACCGGAGGTGGGCGGCGTCTATGACAACTGCTGCAGGTGCGAGTTCGGGTGACACCGGTCGCCGTGCGCCGGTCTTCTTTGGCTGGTACGTGGTTGCGAGCGCGTTTCTGGTCATGTTCAGCGGCTTCGGGATCTACTACTCGTTCGGCGCCTTCCTTGACCCGCTGCAGGCCGCTT
>JBBRGK010000142.1:0-7065 GCA_038240805.1 Dehalococcoidia bacterium
GGCGGACGGCTGGTGGACATACACAGCCAGATAGACCATGTGGCGCTGCTGCAATCGGGCGAGCACATCAAATACCTGGATCGTTACGCCGATGCACTGCCGGCTCGAGCCGAGTTTGCGGCGGTGGCTCTCAAACTCCAACAGGTGCGGGGCAAGCTGACACGGCTTCAGTCCGACGAGCGCGAGCGGCGGCGAAGACGGGAGCGGCTCACTTTCGAGACGGGCGAGATCGCTGCAGCGGGGTTGCGCTCGGGCGAGGAAGAAGAGCTTCGAGCGGAGCAGCAACGCCTCGGGAGCGCGGAACAGCTCGCCTCGCTATCTGAAAGCGCCTACGAAGCTCTACAGACGGGTGGTCGAGTGGGGGGCGCGATCGACGGACTGGGACGGGTGGCTGATGGACTTCGGGCACTGGCCGATCTGGACCCGCGCCTTGCGGAGCAGGCGACGACAGCGGAAGCACTGCAGGAACAGGCCTCTGACCTCGCGCGTGAGCTGCGTGCATACCGGGACAACGTGGAGCATAATCCCGCTCGTCTTTCGACGATCGGCGATCGGTTGACCTTGCTTCTCAGTCTGGAGCGAAAATACGGCGCTACTATTGCCGAGGTGATCGCCTACGGTGAGGAAGCAGCCAGAGAACTGCGCGAGCTGGATAGCAGCGACGACCAGCGGTCAGTGCTGAAGGAGCACGAACGCTGCCTGCTCGATGAACTTGGCGCCCGGGCGACGGTACTGGCTCATTTGAGACAGCATGCGGCGGTGCAGCTTTGCGCCGCGATTGAGTCACAATTGGCGGACTTGCATATGGCGGGCGCTCAATTCGCCGTATCGCTCACCCGGCGAGAGAGCGATCATGGCATTCCCGTGGCACTTCATCTCACCGAGATCATCACCGGTGTCGAGGAAGCAGCTTCACCTGCAGCGACGACGGACGTGCAGTTTGATGCAACCGGCGTTGATCGAGCCGAGTTTCTGGTCACGCTGAATCCCGGTGAGCCGTTGCGTCCGCTGGCCAAGGTTGCCAGCGGCGGTGAGACATCACGGCTCATGTTGGCGCTAAAGACGGTGCTTGGGGAGGCGGATGCGATACCTGTGCTCGTCTTCGATGAGATCGAAGCGGGCCTGGGCAGCCGCTCAGGGGGAATCGTCGGCGAAAAGCTCTTCCGCCTCGCAGAGCACCATCAGGTCATCTGCATTAGTCACCTGCCGCAGATTGCCGCCAGAGCGGAACGCCATCTCAATGTGCGTAAGAGCACGGCGGACGGTCGAACTCATGTTGAGATCCGTGAACTCTTCGGCGAGGAGCGGATCCTGGAACTCGCTGCAATGATCGGCACGGTTTCGCCCGCAACCCTCGAGAGCGCACGCGAGCTCCTCGACAGTGCTTCGATAATCGCATCGACAAGGTATGTAAAGTGAGACTGGACGTTACATAAACTCTACCAAATTGTAGCGAAGCTGCGATACAATCCCCGCACGATTCCGAGGTCATTGGCACGGAGACCAGGTGGGGGGTACCATGCAGTTACGAGATTTCGTCACGTGCCCGTCCTGCACATCGCTGATCGCCATTCCGGCGATGCACGTTACGACAGGCGGAGCCACCCCACCTTCAGCCGCCGGAACGGTGCTGATGCGGTGTCCGAGTTGCAGCAAATGGGGCTGGATGAGTCCACAGCCCGCGGAAGCGGTATAAGAACGGTCCAATCCAACCCTCACTCCGGGGAGCGGCGGATAGCGGGTTCTGATCCGGTCGCCTCGAAGATCGTCGTCGAAAAGGCCCGCGCTGCCGACGCGCAGGATATTCACGCGGTGATCACGTTCTTCGCCGACCGCGACGAGATGCTTCACCGGCCGCTGAACGAAGTCTACGAAACTCTCCGCGATTTCTATGTAGCTCGTGTCGATGGCGCGTTCGCTGGTTGCGCGGCGCTGCACCTCTGGTGGGGCGATCTCGCCGAGATAAAATCGCTCGCCGTGGGTGAAGATCGGCAGTTGAAGGGGGTCGGCTACCGTCTTGTGGCAGAGTGTCTTGAGGAGGCGCGGCGGATCGGGCTGGCGCAGGTGTTTGCCCTTACGTACAAGCCGGGATTCTTCGAGAAGCTAGGCTTCAGCATCGCGAACGTGGCAGAGTTCCCGCGTAAGGTCTGGAACGAGTGCTATCGTTGCCCGAAGTTCCCCAGTTGCAATGAGATCGCCGTCGCGATTGATCTGCGGCCTCATGTCGAACAGGCGTAGGCCGGGATGAAAGCGTTCGTCAGCGGCGCGACCGGCTTTCTTGGCAGCCATGTCGTGGAGCGACTGCTCCTCCACGGCCACGAGGTTCAGGCGTTGGCGCGGCCGTCGAGCGACACGCGCTTTTTGGAATCCACAGCCGCTCGGATCGTGCGCGGCGATGTCACCGACGTTGCATCGCTCAAGCGTGCCGTAGCTGGCTGCGATACTGTAATTCATACTGCGGCGGTGGTCGGCGAGTGGCAACCGTGGGATGAGTTTTACCGCGTGGGTGTTATGGGCACCCGCAACATGCTCGATGCTGCTATTGCAGCGGGAGTGCGCCGGTTCGTGCACGTCAGTTCAATCGCCGTTTACGGCCTGCAACTCCACGGCCGCGTCGTGCACGAGTATGACCCCTACGAACACCACCCCGAGCCATGGAATCACTACGTGCGCGAGAAGGTGCAGTCGGAGCGGCTCGCTTTCCGATACTACGAGCGTGGCGCGATCGAAGTCACAGCGGTTCGGCCATCGGTGATCTGGGGGAGCCGCGACCGCGCTGCCTTCCCGCGCATGAGCGATCTGCTAAAAGGTCCCCTGGCCGGGGTGATCGGTCGCGGCCGAAACCGTATCCCATCTGTCAGCGCTCCGGACGTCGCAGATGTCTGCCTCCGCGCCGCTGCAGCGCCCCTGGCGGCCGGGAGGGCTTACAACGTCTCCAGCGCCGAGACCCACTCGCAGAGTGAACTGATGCGGTTGATAGCAGGACTGATCGGAGTCAGGGCGCCGCGCATTCATGTACCGTTCGGCGTGGCCATGAAGACGGCAGCTGCCCTGGAAACTGCAGGCCACCAGTTGCGACGACGGGAGCCGCCGCCGCTTACGCGTTTCAACCTATTGATCGCTGCCTCCGATACGCTGGTTGACGCTACCCTTGCCCGTGAGCAACTCGGCTGGGTCGAGCGCCAATCGGTTCCTGAAGCGATCCGCGAGGCCGCTGCCGCGAGCCGAACCCCTTCATAAGGTGGCACCAAATCGCCGGGAGAACGGACGTGGACGAGAAAACGCTCTCCAGTCAGCGCATCTACGAGGGCAAGGTCGTCAGTCTTCGCGTTGACTCCGTCCGGCTGGCGGACGGCCGCGAGACGAAACGCGAGGTCATCGAGCATAGCGCGGCGGTCGCAATCGTCCCAATCGACCCCGAAGGCAACGTCTTGCTTGTGCGGCAGTACCGTCGCCCTGCCGGCGCGGAAATGCTGGAACTGCCGGCTGGAGCCGTTGATGACGGGGAAGAGCCGGAAGCAGCCGCCCAGCGCGAGCTTCAGGAGGAGACCGGCTTTCGTGCGATACGAATCCGCCGGCTGACCGGCTTCTGGGTAGCGCCGGGATACACCACCGAGTACATACACGTTTTCCTTGCCGAGGGTCTTGTCGAAAGCCGGCTAGATCCGGATGACGATGAAGCGATTGAGGTTGAGGCGCATTCACTGGCGGCGTCGCTGGCGATGATTGACGTCGGGCAGATCTGCGACGGCAAGACGATCGTCGGTTTACTCGCCGTGGCGCGAGAGCGCGCAGGCAACTCCAACTGATCCGGAACACAGCGCCAAATCCGTGAGTCCGAGCGTCAGTGTTCTCCTGCTGGGTGAACGCCCAGGCATGAATCCACGGATTCGGGGCGTGGCTCGCTGGCGCGGCTTTAACCGTGGAAGGCGGACTTTCTAAAGTCTTTGTTCAGCATCGCGATGAACGTGATCCCGATCTCCTTGGGGCACACAGCCTCGCACTCACCGTGGTTGGTGCAGTGCCCAAAGCCTTCGGCGTCCTGCTGGGCGGTCATGTTCCGCACGCGTTTGTATCGCTCGGGCTGCCCCTGCGGTAACAGGTTTAGATGACCCAGCTTCGCCGCCGTGAATAACATGGCCGAGCCGTTCGGGCAGGCAGCGACGCAGGCACCGCAGCCGATGCAGGTGGCAGCGTCCATCGCCCTGTCCGCGATCTCCTTCGACACGGGCACAGCGTTTCCGTCAGGGGCGCCGCCCACCGACTCGGAAATGAAGCCGCCTGCCTGAATTATGCGGTCAAATGCGCTACGGCTGACCATCAGATCCTTTAATACCGGGAACGCCGTTGCCCGCCAGGGCTCCATAGTGATCTCGTCGCCGTCTTTAAAGAACCGCATGTGTAACTGACAGACAGTGGTTGCCCGGTTTGGCCCATGCGCGATGCCGTTGATAACGAAACCACAGGTGCCGCAGATGCCTTCGCGGCAGTCGCTGTCGAATGCGATCGGATCCTCGCTGCGGGCAATCAGATCTTCGTTGACCACATCAAGCATCTCCAGGAAGGACATATGCTCATTGACGTCCGCGGCCTTGTAGGTTACAAACCGGCCCTTATCGGCGGCGTTCTTCTGCCGCCAGACCTTCAAGGTCAGATTCATCATTACTTGTAGCTCCGTGTCGCCAGATGCACGTACTCGAACTCCAGCTGCTCCTGTCGTAGCACTGGCGGCCTGTCCTTGCCGTCGTACTGCCATGCAGCCACGTAGGCGAAGCTCTCGTCGTCGCGAAGTGCCTCGCCGTCCTCGGTTTGGCTCTCTTCGCGGAAGTGGCCGCCGCAGGATTCTGTGCGATGCAACGCATCGAGACAGATCAGCTCGCCGAGTTCAAGAAAGTCGGCCACCCGCCCGGCGCGTTCCAGCGACTGGTTGATCGTTTCGTTCTCACCCAGAACGCGGACATCCCGCCAGAACTCATCGCGCAGCTTCGGAATCTTTACCAACGCCTCGCTCAGGCTCGCTTCCGTGCGCGCCATGCCACAGAGATTCCACATAAGGTTGCCAAGCTCCCGGTGAAACCAATCGACGCTGCGGCTGCCGTTGATCGAGAGTAGCGCGTCGATCCGTTGACGAACGTCTGCCTCGGCCTGCTTGAACTCCGGGCGCTCCGTGTTCATGCCATCGTGCCGGTGGTCTGCGAGGAAATTTGGCACCGTTGCCGGCAGGACGAAGTAGCCGTCCGCAAGGCCCTGCATGAGGGCGCTGGCGCCAAGCCGGTTCGCCCCGTGGTCGGAGAAGTTTGCTTCACCTCCGACGAACAGACCCTCGACGGTGCTCATCAGGTTGTAGTCAACCCACAGACCGCCCATGGTGTAGTGGACCGCGGGATAAATGCGCATCGGCGTCTTGTACGGATCGTCGCCGGTAATCCGCTCATACATCTCGAACAGATTGCCATACCGTTCGCGGATCAGGTCCTCGCCGAGACGGTGTATAGAGTCTGCAAAGTCGAGGTAGACGCCGAGGCCGCCCGGACCCACGCCGAGACCGGCATCGCAGACCTGCTTCGCGGCCCGCGAGGCGATGTCGCGTGGCGCGAGGTTTCCGAAGCTCGGGTATTTGCGCTCCAGATAGTAATCTCGCTCGTCCTCGGGAATCTGGCCGGGGCGCCGGTCGTCACCTGGCCTGATCGGGACCCACACCCGGCCATCGTTTCGTAGCGACTCGCTCATCAGCGTCAGCTTGGACTGGTAGTCGCCGGAGCGGGGAATACAGGTCGGGTGGATCTGCGTATAGCTGGGGTTGGCGAAAGCGGCGCCCTTCTTATGCGCCCGCCAGATTGCGGTTGCGTTGCAACCACGCGCGTTCGTGGACAGGTAGAAGACGTTTCCATACCCGCCCGAACAGACGATCACCGCATCCGCCACGTGCGACTCGATCTCGCCCGTCACCATGTCCCGCACGACTACGCCTCTGGCGCGCCCTTCAACGACCACCAGCTCAAGCATCTCGTGCCGTGAGTACATACTGACAGTGCCCGCCGCTATCTGCCGTGAGAGAGCCTGGTAGGCGCCGATCTCGAGCTGTTGACCGGTTTGTCCGCGGGCATAAAACGTCCGGGATACCTGTGCGCCGCCGAAGGAGCGGGTGTCGAGCAGTCCGCCGTACTCGCGAGCGAACGGAACACCCTGCGCGACGCACTGGTCGATGATGTTGCTACTCACTTCCGCCAGGCGATAGACATTGGCCTCTCGCGAGCGAAAGTCACCACCTTTCACCGTGTCGTAAAACAGACGGTAGACGGAATCGCCGTCGTTACGGTAGTTCTTGGCAGCGTTGATTCCACCCTGTGCCGCGATGCTGTGCGCACGACGGGGGCTGTCCTGGTAACAGAAGCACTTGACGTTGTAGCCGAGCTCCCCCAGCGAAGCAGCGGCCGTGCCGCCCGCAAGGCCGGATCCGATGACAATGACGTTGTAGCGCCGCCGGTTGGCGGGGTTAACCAGCTTCATCTCGAACTTATGGGTCTGCCACTTCTGCTCGATCGGCCCTTCAGGAACGTGGCTGGCAAGCGGCTCGGCGGAGATTCGGAACGAGGGCTTCCGTGCTGGTTCGGTGATAGTCTCGGGCGATTCGGTAATAGTTGTCACGTTCTTCTGCTTTCACAGTTGCATGTGCGGTCACGCAGGAAGCTATGCGTGAATGATTCCGGTCAACACGGCGATGGGAATGGCGATGTTACCAATCGTGAGCCCAACGGCCACGGCAGTAGCCACGTTCCGCCACATTCGGTTGCTGCGGGAATTGTTCAGGCCAAGCGTCTGGAAGAAGCTCCAGATACCGTGGTACAGATGCAGGCCGAGTACGCCTACTGCCAGCACGTAGATCAGCGCTATGTACCAGTTCTGGAAGTCACCAGTAACGTTGCTATAAATACTGCCTTCGTGGAACGCGGTGTAGTTGCTCGGGTGCAGTATGCCGGTCGTCAAATCCAGCACGTGATAGATGATGAACAGGAGGATGAAAATGCCACCCCAGCGCATCGTTCGTGATGCGTAGGTCGATTC
>JBBRGK010000143.1:0-7017 GCA_038240805.1 Dehalococcoidia bacterium
GGTGTGTGAGACCGGATAGCTCTCGATACTGGGGTTGTCGTTGATGAAGTCATACATTCGCCGGGTGCCCATGGCGTTGGCGAAGACGTGCTTCCAGCGGTGGAGCGTTTTCTTTCGCCCGTTCACGACGCCGCTTTCGATGAGGTCAACCATGCCGTTGCTGAACAGCTCGGTGTGAATTCCCAGATCTCTGTGCGAGCTGAGGAAGCGCGTTACCGCATCGGGAATGCCGCCGATGCCGAGCTGTAGTGTGGCGCCGTCGGGAATGAGTTCAGCAATTGCGCGACCCATAACCTCGTCTTCCGGGCGGGGCGGGTGCGACGGAACCTCGATCAGCGGCACGTGGTTCTCAACAATGGCATGCACTTCGGAGACGTGGAGCAGCGATTCGCCGAACACGCGCGGCATCTGCTCGTTCACTTCCACCAGAAGCCTGCGGCAGCAGCGAGCCGCAGTCGATGCATAGTCGTTGCTGGTGCCGAAGCTGAAGTACCCGGCACGGTCCATCGGGGAGACGGTAACGACGAATGTATCAACGGTGAGGTATTCGGTGAGCAGGCGCGGTAGTTGAGAGAAGGTTGCCGGTACGAAGTCCAGAAGATGCCGGTGGACCGCCTCGCCCTCCTGCTCAAGTGCGCGGTCGGTGCTGCCCTCGAACAGCGAGTACGGATGCGTATATGGCGCCGCATCGGGTGCGAGTACCGTTTCGGCAACCGACTGCAGACCGAGCATGAAGTAGGTCCGCAGGTCCGCAATGCCGCCGCCACGAGCGCGGTCGGCGATGGCTCGTAACAGCGCTGGCGGTGCAGATACTCCCAGCGCGATCACCAGCGTAGCAGCGTCCGGAATCATCGCTGCTGCATCGGTAGCCGTAACGAGCTTGCGCTGATACTCCGTCAGATTGTCCACGGGCTGCTCCTGTGGCCGGTTCGTTCGCAGTTTAGCCGCAGGTAACGGCTGGTACCAGTGCGGCCGGGGGCGCCACAGTGGAATAGAGAGAGCGCCGGTCGGCCCCATCGTTGTGAATAGCCGTCAGGCACCTGGCCCGGTGACGCCGTGCCCCGGGGTGCGGTACGCTGACCGGCGACGGCCGCTCGCGGGTATGAGGCTACCGGAAAACGGCCCTCGCGGCCAGCGAGCAATGTGGGTATGGGCGGCGGCAGACTGAGCCTGTCGGCTGAAGGAGAGAGAAGTGCGATTTTCAATGTGGCCAGGTCCGGGAAGTAGATGGAGCAATGTGCTCGAACTCTGCCGATACACCGAATCAATTGGTTGGGATGGCATCTGGTTTTCGGACCATTTCATGCCGAACGCTGCCGATGTCAGCGGGCCGATGAACGAGTCGTGGACGATGGTCGCGGCGCTCGCAGCAGCGGTGCCGAGGGTTCGAATCGGCACGCTGGTTTCGGGCAACACCTACCGTCACCCGGCAGTGCTTGCCAAAATGGCGGCAACGATTGACCAGATCAGCGGCGGGCGCTTTGTGCTCGGTCTCGGTGCTGGCTGGCAAGAAAATGAGCACACGGCTTACGGCATCCTCTTTTACACGCTCGGCGGCCGGCTACGACGGCTCGAAGAGGCGTGCCAGGTGATCAAGGGGCTGTTTGAGAACGATCGGACGACCTTCAACGGCCGCTTCTATACGCTGACCGAGGCGCCGCTGACGCCAAAGCCGGTGCAGCAGCCGTTGCCACTGCTAATCGGCGGCGGCGGCGAAGAGAAGACGCTACGCATCGCGGCGCGCTACGCCAACGAGTGGAATGTCTGGGGAACGGCAGACCTGTTGCGCCACAAAATGGGGGTGCTCGATCAGCGTTGCGCCGAGATTGGACGTAACCCGGCCGAAATTGCGCGTTCTGCGGTGGCACTCCTTGCCCTATCGGACGATGAAGCGGTGGTGGAACGGGCCCGCGCCACGGGTCGTCCGGTTATTGCGGGCAACACGGACCAGGTGAAGCAGCAGATCCGCGACTACGTGGAAGCGGGCGTGAATGAGATCATCATTCCCGACTTCAATCTCGGTCCGATGGAAAGCAAGAAGGAGACCTACGAACGGTTCATCAAGGATGTTGCGGTCGAATTCCGCGGTGCGACCGTGTAAGCGGACCCCGGGTCTCGCGGGGCGCAAAGTGATATAGCCGGCGGCGGTAGGTTCCGGCGCGTAGACAGGGCGACAAAGAATACGTTGTTTCCGGCGGTAGACTAGCCGGTGGGTGCGGGCGGCTCTGTCCGCTTGGAGCGCTGTTGGTCTAGCTCTGCTTCCATCTGCTCGCGGGTTCCCGCAGACTCGTCGGCGGTTTGGCTATAGCCCTGCCCGTGAAGATCCTGTTGGCGGAGCCGGTTAGCCGCGACATTGGCGTCCACGCTGCGCTTCTTGCCAAACAGGCCCATCAAACTGTCCATCAAACTCACGCTGAAGCTCCATCCCGCATTATCGTGCCGCTGGCATCGATCTGTCAGCGCTACTCGCTCAGTCTACTCCTGCCGTCAAGCAGGAATGTACCGCTGGACCGTTGGGGTGTCCGCGTAATGTACGATGTCGTTAATCCAGTGCGCTGTGAGTGCCAGACATTGAGCGACTATACAGGGTCCGCCGTCGGCGGGCCATCACGAAAAATCCGGCTGCAGTCGTGAGCATGGCGCCGTGGGGCCGAGGGCGCCGCGCCTGGCTGGCCGGCACGTTGGCGAGACCGTTCTCGCTACCCCGCCGTGGCGCCTCGCGGCCGGATGAAACACCGGAGCGACGGCTGATTCTGCGGGCTCTGCAGGAGTTTGCCGGATTCGATCGGGGCGTGTTTTACGATGTGCCGCCGGCAGACGCACCGGAGCCACTACCGCACAGTCCGATTTACTTGCGTGGCTCTGCCCCCTGGCACCGGTTTCTGCGTGACCGGCGTCGCTTCGACGACGGCCTCCCCGCCCTCCTGCTGGCGCTACGGCCTTTGTCCGACATGGAACGGTTGCTGGCTGTAGACTGGGGCACGACGTTCGCCAACACATTTATGCTCGTTGAGCCGTCCGACCCGGCCTGCGACCTGACGCAACGAGGCAACCCGGTGTACCGCAGTCTGGAGACTGCCGCTATCGCCCTGCTCGCCGAGCGTACTCCCGAGTCTGACCCCGATATCCCCTGGACGCGCGAGACGGCGCTGGGCAGCATTCTCAGGCTCGTCTTCGGCACCTGGGTGTACTGGACGGGAACTTATTCAGCGAAGCGGACTCACTGCCTGCCGCTGACCGCCAACCGGCCCGAGAATACACTCGCCAGCCTGATCGTACCGCAGCTTCCGGCGCGTTTTCCCCAGGCCGCTTTTAACCGCGCCCTGGCCGACCTCCATGAACGCGAGACGGAACTGTTTCACGGCACCGTCGCGACTGCAAGGATGCCGTTCCGCACCCGGCTTGGCCTGCCTTTGCTGCACGATCCGGCCTGCGCCGATAGGGCGTTGCGGCGTCTCGTCAACGATGGCCGCGCCACCGTCTACCATCTCACCGGTGGCGGCATCCATAGGTACGGCCCTGGCCGGCCCGTTCCTGAGAGTATGACGGACAACGAGTTCGCTCGACTGGTGCTCTGACGCGCGGCTAAAGACGTCACATTGGGCTCCTCTGTTCTTGCGGAATGTCGGGGACCCGCGTGCGCCGGTGAACACGCTGTTCGCGGAGGTTCCAATGAGACGAGTACTTACCACCCTTCTGCTCGCCGGGTTCGCCGTGTTCCTGGCTGACATCTTCGTGTTCGCCAGGTAGACCGTCGTCGAGCCGCGAGAGCGCCGATGGAGAAGGTGACTCAAGGAGGACAAAGTTGGAGGGTCAGGAGACGGAGCAGCGCGTCAGGTCAGGCCGGCCGCGCATGCCGGGCTACGGCATTCACGAGGGCACAGAGGGGATGTTGCCGTGGTCCTGGGTCACTTATCGACTGCAGGCGGCGCGCAACTACTGGATCGGTACCGTTGGGGCGGACGGCGGGCCGCATGCTATGCCGGTATGGGGCGTCTGGCTGGACGCTACGTTGTACTTCAGCACCGGGCGGCAGACGAGAAAAGCGCGTAATCTCGCCCGTAATCCGAGGGTCGCGGTCCATCTCGAAAGTGGCGATGAGGTGGTGATCCTCGAAGGCGAGATCCAGGAGATCAAAGACTTCTCCGGCCTCGCGCACCTGGACGATGCTTACGCCGCCAAATACATCAACCCGGAGAGCGGCCAGGGCTTCCGGATAATCCCCGAAGCGGGGAACGACAGTGGCGTGTACGCGCTGCAACCGCAAACCGCTTTCGCCTGGACAGAGGCAGAGTTCCCGAAGACGGCGTCCCGCTGGCGATTCTCGCGGTAGGCGGGCTTGCCTCCCTCAAACCGCAGCAGCGCCATGTCCGGCATGGTATTCAATCGCATGCGAGCGCGGCGCGATTCAGGGCAGCTCGAACCCACTTCAATTCGCCATAGCTGTAGCCTTCGCCCAGCCGCTCCATGATCGGCTTCAAAGGAGACATACCCAGTTCTGCCATTGCGGCTTCGATCGCGAGCTGTTTCGGCTCGCTCATCAGCCGGCGAATGTCGACCGCAGGTGTTCCAGCCACAATTGCAGCCGCAAGGTGATCCTCGATCGACTGCAATCCCAGCCGGCGTTCGGCGGCGATCGAGAGCGGGCTGCGGCCCTCGTTGAACAGCGCCACGGTGGCAGCGATCGTGTCGGTCGGCGTGGTCTGCCGGCTGATGGCTCCGCCCGAAGGTGCGGCGCGGGCCGGTGCCGGCCGTGGCGGATGCATCATTGAGGCTGGGGCATTTAGCTCCGCACGCCCGTCGAGGGTGAAGCTGCGTTGCTGCTCGTGTCGTGGAGGAGACGCGGACGGTCTCGCGGAGCCGGCGGCGGTGCCCGTGTACGCGGCGCGGGCCGGGGCTGGCGAAATCGTGCTCCGTTCAAGGGCAGCAGGCGGCGACGCGGCCGTGGCGCCGCGGTGCCGGGCGATCACCGCCAGGAACGCTTCTCCGTAATCGTCCGCTTTGCGCTGACCGATGCCGGGAACATCAAACAGTTCGACCAGGTTGCGCGGTTGAATCGACGCCATTGCACGGAGCGTCGAATCGTGGAAAATCACGTACGGAGGCAACTTGCGCTCGTCGGCGAGCTGTTTCCTGAGTCCACGCAGCCGTTCGAACAGCGAGCCGTCCACGGCTGCATCGAGCTCTGGCACACTTGCCGCAGCAGTACGGCGACGCGAAGCGCGTGGTGCTTTCGCCGGCGGCGCGACCATGAGAACACGCTCCTCGCCGGTCAGCACCGCTCTGCCGCGCCCGGTCAATTTGACGGCGTTGTACTCATCTTCGGCCTGGCGAATATAGCCTTCGCGCAGCATCTCTCCGACAAGCTGCCGCCACTCCTGAGCCGGAAGCGCACTGCCTGCCGCCCACATCGGCAGGGTGTCGTGGTGATAGCGCGTCACACGTTCGTCTGGCACGCCGCGAAGCACCCCCGTCAGATATAGCTGACCGAAGCGTTCGCCCGTTCGAAGGGCGCAATCCATGAAGGCGCGGACGAGCTCCGTGCGATCGACCATCACGGCGCCATCGGCTGGCCCGCGGCAGATGTCGCAGCACGCTTCCACCTGCCCGCCGAAATCTTCATCGAAGTACGCGAGCAGCGCTTTGCGCCGGCATTCATGGCCGGAGGCCCAGTCCGCCATCTGCTTGAGCTGGCGTTGGGCCACGGCGCGCTCGCGCTCGGACGACATCTCAGCGATAAAGCGCTGGTACTTTGTCACATCGCCGTAGCTATAAAAGAGAATGCAGTCGCTCGGTTCACCATCACGGCCGGCGCGTCCGCTCTCCTGGTAATAACCCTCCAGATTTTTCGGCAGGTCGTAGTGGACGACGAAGCGGACGTCCGGCTTATCGATGCCCATGCCGAAGGCGATCGTCGCGACGATAATCGCCACGTCGTCCTTGATGAACGCGTCCTGACGACGCTGGCGTTCGGTGTTCGACAGGCCGGCGTGATAGGCAGCAGCGGGGAAGCCATCTCCGCTCAGCTTGGCCGCAAGCTCCTCGGTGCCACGACGGCTCTGGCAGTAGATGATGCCTGAAGCGCCACGGCGGCGGCGCAGATACGCGGTGAGTTGCCCATAGGCGTTCTGCTTCGGCAGCACATCGTAGAACAGGTTGGGGCGGTTGAAGCTGCCTCGAAAGGTGGGCGCCTTTTGCAGCCCCAGTTGCGCGATGATGTCGGCCTGAACGCGGGGCGTCGCTGTGGCCGTAAACGTCGCGATGGTCGCCGATGGAAACACCTGGCGCAGCCGGCGTAGCTCACGGTACTCCGGGCGAAAATCGTGCCCCCACTCCGAGATGCAGTGTGCTTCGTCGATCGCGATGCAGCGAACGTCCAGGCCGGAGAGCGTATTCAAAAATGCGGGCAGCATCAGGCGCTCTGGCGCGACGTACAGCAGCTTGATTTCACCGCGTCGCACCTGTGCCTGCCTGAGGTAGACCTCGGCAGAGTCGAGCGAACTGTTGATGAACGTGGCCGGGGCGCCTGCCGCAAGCAAAGCGTCTACCTGGTCTTTCATTAGTGCGATAAGCGGCGATACGACGATTGTCAGGCCATTCAACAGCAACGCGGGAAGCTGATAGCAGAGCGACTTGCCGCCGCCGGTCGGCATCAGGACGAACACGTCCTGGCCGCCCAGAATCGAGCCGACGATCTCCTCTTGCAGCGGCCGAAAACTGTTGTAGCCGAACACAGAACTGAGCGTAGTACGCACCTGATCGGGCGTGACGGAGCGGGTAGGTGAGACGGTCATGGTGCTTCGATCATAGAGGGATGCACGCCCGAACGGCAACGCGGAATTTCGCATAGCGGTTCTCCTGTGCGCGGGTGCCGCGACCTGGGTTCATGAGCCGATTGGCGCGGCGGGCGGTATATTACAGTGACTCTGCCTCGGTTCCAATACGCGACCAGAATCGACCGCAACGGGAGGGCGACGGTGATGAAGTTCCCGGCGGGCAGCGACGTGGACCGCGCTG
>JBBRGK010000144.1:0-7003 GCA_038240805.1 Dehalococcoidia bacterium
TGCTTGAACAAGAAGAACGAGTGGTCGTCACGGAACGCCGGGTGGTTTCGCCGCCGTGGAGTCCGGCGCAGTTCGTCGCGCTGGCCTTCGGGGCGCTGTTCCTGATCCTCGGTGTCGCGACGCTCGCCGCCACCGGCTTAAACGCGGATACGTTCACGAGCACACACGTAAATACACTCGGCTTTCACCACACACCGCTACTGGGCGCGATAGAACTGGTCTTCGGTCTCCTGCTGATAATGGCAGGAGCGATCCCGGGGGCCGGTCGCGGCACCATGGCGTTGCTGGGAATTCTTGCGCTTGGCTTCGGCATCGTGGTGTTAATTCAGGCGCCCTCGCTACACGAAACACTCGGCGTGCATGATGCCAACGGCTGGTTGTACATCGCTGCTGGGGTAGTAAACCTCGTGGCCAGCGTGGCGGCGCCGGTGATTTTCACCCGCCAGCGCCGCGCCGTCGGTTACGACGAAGAAGTGGTTCGCGCGGACCGTTAGCCCACCTTCAGCACAGCCTGCCTTAATCCTGTAAACTTGGCGCTGCATCGCGGAACGCCGCCGTGAGCGTTCGGCGCAGTCGCCAGGGAGGCCGCCATGGTTACCATCGATCGTATCGCCGCATCACCAGAGGAAATCGGCATCGACAGCGGCCAGCTGGAGTCGGTGTTTGCCCGGGCAAAATGTGACGTTGATGAGGGCATTTTGCCGAGCGCACAGGTCGCCGTTGCGAGGAACGGCCGTCTTGCGGGTATGCGAACCTACGGCAGCGCCATGCAGGGCGGTGAAGTGCGGCCTGCAACCGATGAGACGCTCTACACGATATTTTCGTGCACCAAAGCGATCGTAGGCGCTGCGGTCTGGACATTGTTTGAGGACAAACTGCTTCGGCTCGACGAGCGGGTAGTGGACATCATTCCCGAGTTCGGCACCAATGGCAAGGACGTCGTCACCGTGGAGCAGACAATGCTGCACATCGGCGGTTTCCCGGCTGCACCGCTTGGGCCAGGAAAGTGGGAGACACGCGAAGGCCGGCTGGCTGCGTTCGGTCACTGGCGCTTGAACTGGGAGCCCGGCTCGCAGTTCGAGTACCATGCAACCTCGGCACATTGGGTGCTCTGTGAAATTATCGAACGCCGCACCGGTGTTGAGTACCGGCAGTACATCCGCCAGCGAATCCTCGACCCGATGGGTTTGCAGGATCTTTTCATCGGGCTGCCGGAGCCGGAGAACAGTCGCGTAGCCGACGTCAAACACATGGCCCCACCGGTCCCCCCGCCTGGTGGATGGGGCGAAGTCAGTCCCGACGTGATTTTGAACTTCAACCGTCCGGAAGTAAGAGCGGTCGGCGTACCGGGTGGCGGAGGCATCACTACAGCAGGGGCGCTGGCGTTGTTTTATCAGCCCCTGATCAACGGGGGTCTTACCGCGAGCGGAACCCGGATCATGAAGCCCGAAACGATTGAATTCGCCACGAAAGTACGTACTCAGGACTTCCACCGTGACCGGATTAACGATATCCCTGTGAATCGTGCTCTCGCCATTGTGGTAGCGGGTGATGACGGCAAGGCGCCGCTTCGCGGCTTCGGTCATACGGCATCGCCCAGAGCCTTCGGTCATGGCGGCGCTGGTGGACAGATTGGCTGGGGAGATCCGGAAACGGGGATCTCGGTCGGGTACTGCACGAACGGGTTCGTCGATGACATCACGCAGCACCGAAGGAGCGCGGCAATCGGAAGCCTCGCCGGAGACTGCGTCAAGCGCTGATACGCAGTTTCAGAGAGCTATGCCTTCGCGGCTGTCCACTCAGGTCCGCTCAATCGACTGACTCCGGCCATCTCCTCCGGCAGCAGATCAGTGAGCAGCACGCTGATCAATTTCATGAGCAACGGGTGCGTTATCGCGCCTGCGATCTCGGCCAGGGGCGCGAGAGCAAAGCCGCGTTCGGCAAGGCGAAGATGGGGAACGGTGAGGCCGGCCCTTGCGACTGATTCATCGCCGGCCAGCAGGATGTCGATGTCGATCGGCCGCGGCCCCCAAACCTGGCCGTGCCGGCGCCCGAGTTCCCACTCGATTTGCTTCACCTCCCGCAAAAGATCAGACAGGGAGAGACTGGTCCAAAGTGCACAGGCGCTGTTGCGAAACTCCGGCTGGTCAGTGACTCCTACTGGAGCCGTCGCGTACAACCCTGCGACGCACTCGATTTCGCCGATTTCCGCGAGCTTGCTCACGGCGGCTCGAAGGTTTTCCTCCCGGTCGCCAATGTTGGAGCCGAGTCCGAGGTATACGATCCGGCGCACTTCGTCGGTGGACCCGGTCATCGGGTCTCATCCGCGTCGATGGCTGGCCCGCGTACCACCGCATCGGCCATTCGCACTGCGGCGCCTACCTGCTCCACGTCGTGCAGCCTCACCATGTCCACTCCACCAACGACCGAGAGCGCCGCAAGGGCTGAGTTTGCAGCGACGCGAAACCATCGCTCGGAGCCGAGCACACGAGCGATCGTTCCTTTACGGGAGAACCCCGCTAGAAGCGGCAGTCCGTAGGACCGCAACTCTTGCAGCCGTTGCAGCAGCTCAAGGTTTTCGCGCCACACCTTGCCAAAGCCGAACCCGGGATCAAGCAGGATCAGCGCCGGATCGATGCCTGCGTCTGCGGCCAACTGCAGCGAAGCATCCAGGTCTTCACGTACCCGATCGATGATGTCGGAAGTTCTCGATGCGCCACGGGCCATGATGACAACTGGGACGCGCAGGTCAGCGATCGATGCCGCCATATGGCGGTCGCCGTGAAGTCCCGAAACGTCGTTCACCAGAGCGGCGCCTGCTTCGATCGCCGCGCGGGCAACCACAGCCTTGGACGTGTCTATACTTATTGGAATGCCGAGAGCAGGTACAATCGCCCGCAATGCAGGCAGGACACGGGCGATTTCCACTGCGGCGGTGACGGGTGCATGACCCGGGCGGGTGGATTCACCGCCGAGGTCGATCAGGTCGGCACCTGCAGCTTCCAGCGTTCGTGCCCGTTGCAATGCCGCCTCGAGGTCCGCACCGACCCCGTCGCCGGAAAAGCTGTCGGGTGTCACGTTCAGTACACCCATGATGAAGGTGCGCGAGCCCCAGGCGAACGAGCGCGATCCGATGCGCATAGCTGGTCTCGAACGCAGCTTATCAGGCACTGAAGCCACCTTCCTGCCTCGCTATTTCGCCATGCCCGGCTACGGTTGGTGGAGGCGGTCTGTCGTCGTAGGCGCGGCTTTCCTGCCGATCACCGCGTAAAGCGGGTCCGAGTGCCCGCGGCCACGCGGTGAGCAGTCTACCGGTTCGAGGTCGATCCAACCGCCGCTGAGCTCAAAATAGGCTCCAACCAGCTTCAGATGGTCCTGATCACTCAGAGCGCGCCAGATGGCCACGGCTTTTGTGGGAAAACATCGATTCGAGAATGTGACGATAAACGGCGCCCCCGGTCGCAACACCCGGTTGACCTCGCGAAACGTCTCGATCGGCTTCGTGAGATATTGGACCGAGACTGTGACGATACAACCCGCGAACTCGCCCTCTCGGAACGGCAGAATCGGGTCAGCGTTCAGGTTCTGAACGGTATAGGCCGCCAGGCGCTCGTTCTGCGACAGTTCAGTTTCGTTCATCCCCAGGCCGACAAGGCGCCTGACAGTGAAGTCTTCAGGCAGATGTGAAACCCAACTGCTCATCAGGTCAAGGATGTCGTCATCCTGCGGCAACGTGGATGCATACAGCTTCCCGGCCGCCGCAATGGCCTGATCGTCTATGTGCTGAACCAGGCGCGGCTCCAGGTAGAAGTTCGCATCGTTGCCCTCATCCTGGCGAGCAAAATGCTCCGGTCTGAATGAAGATTCTTCCGCGCTCATGGTCGCGTTGCTTTCACGGCGCCGCCGCCTCATTGCAGGGGTTAAGCTGCCGTCGCCGGTTTCCCCAGGGTGAGCAAAAATGCGTGCATCGCGGCAGCCGCGCGGCGGCCGTCAGCAAGCGCAGTCACCACCAGATCCGCCCCATTGACGTTGTCGCCGCCGGCGAAAATACCGGCGCGGCTGGTCTGTCCGGTGTCCGGATCGACCTCCACGAGGTGCCAGCGGTTCGCACGGACCCCAGGAGTCGAGGCCGGAATCAGTGGATCGGCGTTGTATCCGATCGCGATCGCAACCGTGTCGGCGTCGAGGATGTACTCGGAACCCACAACCGGCACCGGTCGCCGCCTGCCCGACTCGTCCGGCTCGCCAAGCTCCATGCGCTGGCACTCGACGCCGGTTACCTGGCCACCTTCGCCGACAAAGCGGAGAGGGATGGTCAGAAAGTCAAACCGCACACCCTCTTCTTTGGCGTTCTTTCGCTCTTCCGCTCTCCCCAGCATCTCCGCTTCGGTGCGGCGGTAGACGCACGTAACGTCTTTCGCACCCAGGCGGACTGCAGTTCGCACGCAATCCATCGACGTGTCGCCGCCGCCGATCACAACAACGCGGTCGCCCATAACCAGAGGCGCCTGCTGGTCCGCGGGAAGCTGCTCCGGGGTCAGGTTTCCGCGCACGAGGAAGTCGGTGGCGGCATAGATGCCGGAGAACTCGTCTTCACCGGGGATCTTCAGTGCATTGCCAACACCGGCGCCTGTCCCGAGAAAGACCGCGTTGAAGCCATCGCTGATCAACTGGTCAAGACCAACATCGCGGCCAATCCAGGTGTTGACGACAAACTTGACCCCGATTCGGCGGAGAAATTCGATCTTTGCGTCGACGAGTTCCTTTTTCATCTTGAAGTTGGGAATGCCATACACGAGCACGCCGCCCGGCTCAGGCCACGCCTCGAAAATCGTGCAGTCATGACCGAGCTTTGTTAACTCTTCGCCCACCGCGAGACCCGCCGGGCCTGAGCCAATGATTGCGACCCGATGCCCGGTTGGCGCAGGAATCAGCGGAATCGGTTCGAGGCCGCCGTGCATCCGTCTCTGCTCGTCTGCTAGGAATGCCTCCAGCTTACCGATCGTCACCGGGGGTTCTTTGACGCCTCCCGGCCTGATCGCGAAGCCAACGACGCAGTTTCCCTCGCACAATTTCTCCTGTGGACAGAGCCGGCCGCACATATCGGGCAAGTTCGACGTTTCGCGAAACTTGTTGGCCGCAGCGTCGATGTCGCCCAGCTCGAGCAGCCGGAAAGCGCCGGGAATGTCATTGTGAACCGGGCAGGCATCCTGGCAAGGGGCGCTCGGGCACTGGATACAGCGATTCGCCTCGACGATTCCCGACTCCAGATCAAAGCCGTGATAGACCTCGTCGAAATTCTGCACTCGCTGAACCGCAGTCTGTTTCGGGACGGGCTGCACGGGAATGCTCAGACGGCCATGGACATCGTTGACCATTCTTCCCCCCGAGGTCTTTTCCGGCAGGTCCAAGCTCCGCGAGCCGATGCTAACGGAGCGCAAGGGCCATACAGGCAACCGTACGAGAGCGACGCCACGACTGCAAGCAGCAGCGGCCGGATCCGGCCGTCGCTGCCATAAGAGTCTTCTATTCGGCGGTCAGCCCTGGTTCTACATCTGGGCCAGCGCTTCCTCAGTGACAGCTCCCTCAACGATGCGATAGGCGCGAACATCCGGCGGCTCTGCCGCAAGCGACACGAGCAGGTAATAGGCATCCGGATAGCCGGCGAGGTTGAGGTCGGTGGGGCTTGGATACGCAGGCGTGTGCGTGTGTGAGTGGTAGATCACCATCATTTCCCAGTCGTTCGCATCGATCTCCCGGTAGATCGTCAGCAACTCGCGGGAATCGATGTTGTATCGATACGGGCTGTGTTCCGAGTTCGTTGCCTTGAACAGCTTCGTCGCTACGCCGTTCGCGCCTGCGACGACGCCACAGCACTCGTCCGGCACTTCTTTGCGCGCGTGCGCGACGATCTCCGCTACCATCTCGGCCGGCAGCGTCAACGTCATGCTCCCTACCACCAGACCTTGCTGTCGATGTCCTCGGGCAGATCGCCATAGTCCTTGGTCCAGAGCGCGGTGGAAAGATATTTCCAGCCACCATCGGCAAGAATCAGGACGATGTTGCCGCGCTCCATTCTGGCTGCAACGCGTTGAGCGGTCTTCACAACGGCGCCGCAGGAGATGCCGGCGAAGATTCCTTCTTTTTGAGTCAGCTCCTTGGTTGCGGCGAATGCCGTGCGGCTATCGACAACCACGCGCCCGTCAAGCACCGATTCGTCCAACACCGGCGGGATGAATCCCTCTTCAAGGCTGCGAAGTCCCTGCACAAGGTCGCCCGGATGCGGCACCGTCGCGATCACCTTTATCTCCGGGTTGTACTCTTTCAGGAAGCGGCCGGTGCCGGTCAGCGTACCGCCAGTGCCGAGTCCCGCCACGAACACGTTGACGTCGGGCAAGTCGCGCACGATCTCCGGACCAGTGGTCTCGTAGTGTGCTCGCGGATTCGCCTCGTTGCCATATTGGTACGGCATGTAAAACCGCTGCGGCGCCTCGGCAACCATCTGTTGGGCCACCGCGATCGAGCCATTCGTGCCCCTCAAGCCCTCTGAGAACACGACGTCAGCGCCGTAAGCGCGCAACAGCTGGCTGCGCTCCTCGCTGACGCTTTCCGGAATCACTACCATCACCTTGTAGCCCTTGACGCGACCGATCATCGCCAGCGCGATGCCCGTGTTGCCGCTCGTAGGTTCAAGAATGATTCGATCGTGCGTCAGGACACCGGTGCGTTCCGCCTCTTCGATCATGTACCGGGCACAGCGGTCTTTGACGCTGCCCGAGGGATTTTGTCCCTCAAGTTTCGCGTAGATCTTCACGTTTGGATTCGGCGTCATCCGCGATAGCTCGACGAGGGGCGTGTTGCCGATCGCTTCGATGATGTTCGAGTAGAGCATGATCCCTCCAGGCCGGCACGTGCTGGCTAACGGTTTCCCGGCTGGACGCTAGCCACCGGCGAGCGCAGGCAGGATCGAAACGACATCGCCGGACTTCAGCGGCGTCTGAAG
>JBBRGK010000145.1:0-6994 GCA_038240805.1 Dehalococcoidia bacterium
ATCGAGATCGCGCCGATGGAGCAGGGCGTTCGGCAGTTAACGCTGCTGGCTTCTTCACTGTGCGCGTGATTGACGACACGCTGCTAGCCAGCTACGGCGCCCATCGCCGTCTCGACAAGCTTTGCGAACGCGGCATCATCCCGGACGGCGAGATCGGCCATGATCTTCCGGTCGACGATCACACCGGCCTTCCTGAGCCCGTCCATCAAGCGGCTGTAGGTCGTGCCATGCAGGCGCGCCGCAGCGTTAATCCGCATGATCCAGAGCGCTCGGAACTCGCCCTTGCGGTCCTTGCGATCGCGGTAGGCATAGCTGAGGGCATGCAGGACTGACTCGTTGGCCCGCCGAAACAGGCGATGCCGCTGTCCCTTATGGCCCTGAGCAAGGCCGAGGATCTTCTTATGTCGTGCGTGACCTGTCACGCCACGTTTTACTCGACTCACGGTAGGTATCCTTTGCTGTTCTTCCCAAATTGCGCCGCACAGAAATTAAACGTACGCAAGCCTAGAAGCCGTACGGAAGTATGCGACGCAACTTGGAGCGGAAGCCGCCAACAACGAGCGTCGACTTATCATCGCCGTGCAGTACACGCTTGTTCTTACCGTATTTTAGATGACGCTTGTTGCCGGCAGCGCGGAGAATTTTGCCGGTCGCCGTGATCTTAAAGCGCCCCTGTGCGCCCTTGTGGGTTTTCATCTTAGGCACTTAGGACTCCTGTGTCGGTGCTGCCGCAGGCGCTGGGGCCGATGGCGGCGCGGGTTCGGCGGTTGACTCTATTTCGGCTGAAGCGACTGGAGCGGCGGCAACGACCGGTGTAGCGGCGGCGGTTGCCTCGACGACCCCCGCGTCCACCGGAGCAGTGGCAGCAGTCACTCCCGCTGGGACCGGAGGGGCGGCGGGCCGAATGGGACGATCCTGCTTCGCCGCGCCCGGCGTCAGGATCATCGTCATTGCCCGGCCCTCCATGTTGGCAGGCTTCTCAATGCTCGCGAAGGCCTTGAGCCGGCCGTATATCTGTTCCAGGAGGTCACGGCCGATCTGCGGGTGCGTAATCTCGCGCCCGCGGAAGCGGACCGTAACCTTTACTTTGTCGCCTTCGAGGAGCAGTTTCTCCGCCGTACGAGCCTTGAAGTCGATATCGTGTTGAGCGATCTTCGGCTCCATCCGGATCTCGCGCAAAAGCACGTTCTTCTGGTGCTTCTTGGCCTCGCGTTCCTTCTTGGCCTGCTCGTACTTGAACTTGCCGTAGTCGAGCAGACGGCAGACGGGCGGAACTGCAGCCGGAGCTACCTCAACAAGGTCGAGCCCCTGTTCTCTTGCCATCTCGATGGCCTTGTAGAGCGGAATAGTTCCGATCTGCTCGCCTGCGTCGCCAATCAGGCGAATTTCACGCGCTTTGATCCGGTCATTGATGCGGTACTCTCGGCTGATACTGACTCCCCTTTTTTAGACACTATTGACCGTGGGCACAGATGCCCCGCGATTCTTGATTATGGCATCACGGGCGACCGGGCGTCAACGCGCGCCCGATCGCTCGGCTGGGCAAACGCCATCTGGCCCACACCGTTCAGTGCAACCTCATACGATCGTTTTAGCGTCGATGTCCTGCCGGATCCGCTCGATGACCTCTGCCACGGGCAGAGCACCCAGGTTGGCGCCATCCCGCAGCCGCACCGCGGCCGCATCGGCCTCGATCTCCTTGTCGCCGACGACAAGCATGTACGGGATTTTCTGCACCTGCGCCTGGCGAATCTTAGCGTTCATCCGCTCCGAGCGATCATCGACCTCGGTCCGAACTCCGGCTGCCTTCATGCGCCGTCGCAGTTCGTGCGCAAACTCGTTGTGGCGGTCGGCGATCGGAATAATCATCGCCTGCACTGGCGCGAGCCAGGTGGGAAATGCACCGGCGTAATGCTCGATCAAGACCCCGAGAAACCGCTCCGTCGAGCCCGTAACCGCGCGATGGAGCATGACCGGCGTGTGCGCCGCTCCATCTTCGCCGATGTACTCAAGTCCGAGGCGCGCGGGCTGGATGAAGTCCACTTGGATGGTAGATAGCTGCCACTCGCGCCCGAGCGCATCCCTGGCCATGAAGTCAGCTTTCGGTCCGTAGAACGCCGCCTCGCCTTCCACCGAAACGTAGTCCATCTGCTGCGAGTCGAGCGCCTCCTGCAACGCCTGTTCGGCCTTCGTCCACTTTTCATCATCCTGAACGTACTTCTCGTCAGTCCGATCGCGGAGCGACAGCCGCACATAGTAGTCGGTAAACCCGTAGGCTCCCATCACCTCACGAATAATCGCCAGGGCGCGGGCGAACTCCTCCTGTACCTGGTCCGGCGTGCAGAAAATGTGGGCGTCGTCCTGCGTCAGCGAGCGCACTCGCGTCAGGCCGGATAGCTCGCCCGACTTCTCGTAGCGGTACAGCGTCGCGAACTCCGCGTAGCGCAACGGCAGATCCCTGTAACTGTGCAGCTGCGACCTATAGATCGTCATATGCGAGGGACAGTTCATCGGTTTCAACATGAACTGATCGTCGCCATCCACCATCGGCGGCCACATCGCGTCGCTGTAGTGCTCAAGGTGACCGGACTTCCTGTACAGGTCGATCTTTGCCACGTGCCCCGACCAGACATGCTGATAGTCAAACCGCTCCTGCACCTCTCGCACGTAGCTTTCCATCGTATGACGAATTATCTCGCCGTGCGGGAGAAAGAGGGGGATGCCCGAGCCGACATCTTCGCTGAACGTGAACAGGTTGAGCTCTCGGCCGAGCCGTCGATGATCGCGTTTTTTGGCTTCTTCAAGCATCAATAAATGGGCGTCGAGCTGATTCTGCGTCTCGAATAGAACGCCATATACCCGCTGGAGTTGTGGCCGCTTCTCGTCACCGCGCCAGTAAGCTCCCGCAACGCTTGTTAGTTTGAACGCACCAACATGCGCCGTGCTTTCCACGTGCGGTCCACCGCAGAGGTCGGTGAACGGCCCGTGCGTGTAGAGCCCAACCTGATCGTCGGCGATGCCATCGATGATCTCGAGCTTGAACGGCTGGTCCTTGAAGCGCTGGAGCGCCTCGCCCTTGCTGATCTCCGCCTGGATGAACGGCCAGTCCTGTCTCACCTGGACCTGCATGTTCTCTTCGAACACCTGAAGGTCATCGGGAGTGAGGGCACGCGGCAGGCCAAAGTCGTAGTAAAAGCCGTTTTCCACAGGCGGGCCGATCGCGACTTTCGCCTCGGGAAACATGTCGACAACCGCCTTCGCCATCATGTGCGCCGCAGAATGACGCATGCGGTAGAGGCGGTCGTCCATTGCCTTGATCTGACCATCGACTGACATAGGAACCTCCGTATACGCAAACAGGCCCCGCGTCCGCACGGGACGTGGGGCCTGGCTCACGTGGTTCCACCCGATTTCGAGCAACTTAGCGCGAAAACGCGCCCGGCTGCTCCTTCGAAGGCCGTTAACGGGGCCAGCGGGCGAGGCTATTACCCGAAGGGTTCACCTGCCGGCTCACGGGTGGTGTCGCCGCCTGCGCCTGCGCGGTGAGCTTTCAGCCGGTGGCTCGCCGTCTCTGGACCAGCGCTTCGCGCGGGACGTGTCCCGATCGTCGCCTGAAGTATTCGTCTGTGGATCGCCGGTGGGCGACACTGGACTCGAACCAGTGACCTCTGCGATGTCAACGCAGCGCTCTAACCAGCTGAGCTAGCCGCCCCAGGACATTCAGCGTACCAATCTCCGGTTCAGGGCGTCAACGTCAAAAAGGTTCATTCAGGCGAGGACCCTGGTCTTCTCCTGACCGAAGAACCGTCCCTTTTGACTCATAAGTGAATGTGCAAGCGGAGGAGGGAAAGTTCTTCGTGGGTGTAGACTGCCAGCATCCGTCGTCCAATTCGACACCCGAACCGGAGGCAGGCAGATGCAATCGACCAGTGTCCTCATGTTCCGCGCAGCCCGCGCTTTTCTCGCAGCGCTCTCGCCCACACAGCGAGCCGAAGCGCAGTTTTCCTTTGATGACGCCGAGCGATTCACCTGGCACTTCACCCCGATTCCACGGCGGGGACTGCCGTTCCGCGGCATGCTGCCGGCGCAGCAGAAGCTGGCCTACGCTCTCCTGGCATCGGGGTACAGCCAGACAGGCGCGAGTAAAGCGCTGCAGATAATGAGCCTGGACCAGGTATTGCACGAGTTCGAGACCGTGAGGCGGTTCGTCCGAGACCCCGACCTGTACTTCGTGACGATCTTCGGCGAGCCATCAGAGGAGAAAACATGGGGCTGGCGACTCGAGGGCCACCACGTCTCTCTCAGCTGCACACTCGTTGACGGCAAAGCGATAGCGACCACGCCATGCTTCCTCGGCGCCAATCCGGCCGAGGTCCGCAGTGGCCCGCGCGCCGGGCTGCGAGTGCTCGCCGATGAGGAAGATCTCGCGCGAGAAATCTTGCACTCGCTCGACGCCGGCCAACTGCAGCGCGCCAGGTTCGACCTGGCAGCGCCGAATGACATCATCAGCTTCAACCACCAGCGCGCTGAGCACCTCGGGAACGCGGGCATCGCAGCTGCGGACCTCCATAATGGCCAACGCGACCGCTTGATGGACCTGCTGGAAGTCTACGCATCGGCAATGCCTGAAGACGTGGCCTCCGCCAGAATGAAAAAAGTGGGAGCGGCGAACAGATCCGAGATCCGTTTCGCCTGGGCAGGCGGCGTGGAGCGCGGCGAACGTCACTACTATCGCATCCAGAGTCCGGAAATCCTGGTGGAGTACGACAACACACAGGACGGCGCCAACCATATTCACAGCGTATGGCGGGACTTTGACGGAGACTGGGGCCTTGATCTACTCGGGCACCATCTGACCGACGCGCACGGCGCCGGTCAGCCTGTCGCCACCGGTGGCGCGAAGACCGGCTAGTTCGACGCTAGCAGCAGTCGTCTTTGTACCCGCAACGTCGACATACGGCAGCTTTCGAGCCGCCTATTGCAGACATCAAGGTTCCGCACCGGGGGCATGTTTGGAGTGGCACGGCCATGCTCCAAGCGTAGCATCGACCCCACGAGACCTCGGTGCCGGTTATGTGGAGGAGACCGCTCCCCGCGTCGTACTTCCTACCGACCCGTCGAGCCGTGGCCGTCGCTGCCGCGACCGGTATCAGAGAGCCGCTCCGCCTCTTCCCAGCGCACGTCGAGCGTCCGTGCGACCACGAGCTGGGCGATGCGGTCGCCGTCCAGTACACGATGCCCGCTGCGGCTCCCGATTGTGTAGAGGGTGACGAAAATTTCGCCGCGATAGTCGGCATCCACCGTGCCGAACACGCTGATCACCCCGGCAGCGCTCAGTCCCGAACGAGGGCGTAGCTGCACGTCGCAGCCGGGCGGCGCCTCGACCGCGATGCCTGTCGAAACGCGCACCGGGTCGGGACCGATTTCAATCGTGCCGGGAGCGGCGATGCAGGCAAACAGGTCGTAGCCAGTCGCCGATTCCGTAGCTCTCAGAGGCGCTTTCGCCCCGTCGCGAACTTTCATGAAGCGAATACCGATCGGCGCTTCATTCATGCAATAGCTCCTCAAAAGCGCTTCGTCGTTGTTGGCGACGCATAGCCTTCCACTTCCGGTTAACCAGCGTCACTGAATGAAAGCAGGGGCAGCGGCAGGCTCTCTGCCGTCCATTCGCCATCCGCACCGGCAAGAGCGAGCAGGCGACGCCAGCCCGACACGGCATCAAGCGCCGGCTCAAGCTCGATTCCCATGCACATCGGTCGAAACGGCAACAAACTGTCGCAGCCGTCGCCAAGCAGGCGCACGGCGCCATGCCAGTTGTGCCGCTGGACATGAACGAAGCCCGCCGCTAGCTGGATGAAGCCATGGTAGAACTCGCGCAACGGGCCGCGCTCGTCTCCCCATAAGTCTTCGAGCGTTTCGTGGCACTCCCAGAATTCAGCGGCATTAAACTGCTTTGCTGCCCGCGCCACAGCCTGATACGCGCCCTGCGCCGGCTCGAACCCCGTCACAGGACTCCCTCCCATCGCCCACTCGTGCAGGCGGCCCCGGCGTACGAAAAGTGTACTGAAGATCGGCACCTCCCGTTGCCTACTGTGCCGGTTTGCCGTTCAAGAAGTGGCGCAACGATAATGATGACAGACGAGGTGCCAGAGAATGACCAGCGTCACAGAGAAAGCGGGGGCGGAAGAGCCGCTCGTGCATCCACTCGAAACCATCTTTCACCCACGCGGCATTGCGGTAGCCGGAGTGTCGGCGTCAGCAAACGGGTTCGGCGGCAATATGTTCCTCAACGCAATCAAGGGACAGGGCTTTGCCGGCGGCCTGTACGCCGTGAACCCGAAGGCGTCCGAGATCAACGGACAACCGTGCTATCCCGATCTGAAATCGATTCCCGGTCCCGTTGATTACGTCGTCTCGAGCGTTCCAGCCCGCGCTGTGCTCGGCCTGATCGATGACGCACGGGAAAAAGGCGTCAAAGTCATTCACTTCTTCACTGCAGGCTTTCGCGAGACGGGTCAGGAGTCGTTGGCGCAGCTTGAGCGGGAAGTACTGGAGACGGCCCGCGCCGCCGGTATCAGGCTCATTGGGCCGAACTGTATGGGTGTCTATGAGCCGAGCGTCGGCCTAACATTTCAGACCGGTCTGCCGAAGGAGCCCGGACCCATTGGCGCCCTGTCGCAAAGCGGTCTGAACGCAATGGAGATCATCACCTTCGGCGCTCCACGCGGCTTGCGCTTCAGCAAGGTGATCAGCTTCGGCAACGCTACGGACCTGAACGAGTCCGATTTTCTCGACTACCTGGCCCACGATCCGCAGACCGAGATCATCGCCGCATACATCGAAGGTGTGCGCGACGGGCAGCGGTTCTTCCGCACGGTGCGGGATGCCGCAGAGCGCAAGCCGATGACCCTGCTCAAGGGCGGTCTGACTGAGGCGGGTGGGCGCGCGACGAGCTCGCACACCGGCAGCCTGGCCGGGTCGGAACAGATCTGGC
>JBBRGK010000146.1:0-6988 GCA_038240805.1 Dehalococcoidia bacterium
GGCGGCATTGTACCGCCTTTGATCCGTTCGATATGCTGGTCTCACTATGAGGCCTGAGAGAAACGAGCGCGGCGACCGGTTCAGAATCCAGGGCGGGCGGAGACTCGAAGGCGCCGTTGCTGTCAGCGGCGCCAAGAACGCGGCCCTGCCGGCGATGGCCGCCGCGCTGCTCTCTGCCGACGAATGCGTCATCGAAAACGTCCCCAGCATCGACGACATAATCTTCATGGCGGAAATTCTTCGGCATCTGGGCGCGGACGTGCAGCGCGACTCCGAGGACGCCGGCGTTTATCGTGTGGATGGCCGCGGCGTCAAGGAAACGACGGCCCCCAGCCGCCTCGTGACATCCCTTCGGGCCAGCTTTCTGGTCATGGGCGCTCTGCTCGGCCGGTTCGGTGAAGCGGCGTGTTCGCCACCCGGCGGTGATGTGCTCGGGCAGCGCCCGCTGGACGTGCATCTCTCCGGCTTCGCAGCGCTCGGGGCGAAAGTCACCCGTGAGGGGGACAAGTTCGTCGCCCGCGCCGAGCAGTTGCATGGTGCGCGCGTGTTCCTTGACTACCCGAGCGTGCTTGGCACGGAGAATATCCTGCTCGCGGCGGTGCTTGCGCGGGGCAGTACCCAGATCATAAACGCGGCCGCAGAACCGGAAATCGTTGATCTCGCTACGATGCTTAACGCGATGGGTGCCGTGATTCATGGTGCAGGCAGCCATACGATCGAGGTAGAGGGCGTCGAAGCCTTGCATGGTACCCATCACAGCGTCGTCTCCGACCGGATCGAGGCCGGCACGTTTGCCCTTGCCGCCGCTCTCACGCAGGGAGAGGTCGATATCTACCGGGCGAATCCCCGGCACCTTGATGCGCTGCTCTGTAAGATGCGAGAGACGGGTGTGCGCATTGAGGAGCGGGAAGGTTGCCTGAGCGTCTCTCGCTGCGGTCCGCTGCGGCCGACGCAGGTGCAGGCTGTACCGTACCCGGGGCTCGCGACCGACCTGCAGGCGCCGATGGCTGTGCTGCTTACGCAGTCGCACGGTGTTAGCTTTGTGCACGAGCGCGTATTTGATAACCGCTTTCTGTACCTCGGAGAACTGCGTAAGTTCGGCGCCGAGCTCGTTCAGGCCGGCGCTACCGCTGTCATCAGCGGTCCGAGCTCGTTGACCGGAGCGACGGTTCGAGCTCTCGACGTGCGCGCTGGCGCAGCGCTTCTTCTTGCCGGGCTTGTCGCGGAGGGCGAGACGGAGATTAGCGACGTCTTCCACATGGACCGTGCATACGAAGACATTGATGGGAAGCTCCGCGGCCTCGGCGCCAAAATCGAGCGCGTTTAGAAATTCTTTACTCGTCATACACCCCGGATCCGCCGGGTCGCCTGGCGAACCCCCCTTCCACGCATTGGAGCAGGAATGTTTGCAAAACGAGTTGGTATAGATCTGGGCACGGCGAACGTGCTCGTGTATGTAAAAGGCCGAGGTATTGTGATCGATGAGCCGTCCGTCGTCGCGATCGGTGTGCGGGACAACAACGTAGTTGCGGTTGGGGAGGAGGCCCGTAATATGCTCGGCCGGGCTCCCGGCAGCATCTCTGTTGTGCGGCCGATGCGGGACGGTGTCATCGCGGACTATCTGATCACGGAGGCGATGCTACGCTTTTTCATAACCAAAGTCGTGGGCCGCTTCAACCTGATCAAACCCGAAGTAATGATCTGCATTCCGGCAGGCGTCACCAGCGTCGAACGTCGAGCAGTGCGCGATGCCGCAGAGCAGGCCGGCGCCCGCAGGCCGGCTCATCTGCTTGAGGAACCGCTAGCGGCAGCGATCGGCGCTCGCATTCCGGTGGGTTCGCCCAGCGGGCACATGGTGGTGGACATTGGCGGCGGCCGTACGGAAGCAGCGGTCGTCTCGATGTATGGGCTTGTTGTGACCGAATCGGTGCGCATGGCTGGTGACCGCCTGGACGACATGATTACCGCCTATATTCGACGGCGGCACAACCTTGTGCTGGGCGAGCGGACGGCTGAAGAGGTGAAGGTCGCGGTCGGCAGCGCCCTTCCGATCGAGGACGATCTGGCTTGCAGCGTTCGAGGCAGGGATCTGATCACCGGCCTGCCAAAAACCATCACCGTGACTTCTAACGAGATCACCGGGGCGATTCAGGACGGGCTTGCGATGATCGTTCAGGCAGTACGGGCAGTGCTTGAGCGGACTCCGCCGGAACTTGCTTCCGACGTTATCGACCACGGCATCGTGCTCACGGGCGGTGGAGCATTGTTGCGCCATCTCGATGAGTTGATCACTCAGGAGACGGGGGTGCCGTGCGTGGTCGCCGAACAGCCGATGCAGTGCGTGGCGATCGGGGCAGGTATCGCACTCGAATATCTGGACATCATCAAGCGCAATCTGCCAACCGAAGAGGAAGGCCTGATCGCCTCATACTCGTAGCCGCGCCGCAGGCGTAGACAGCCGATGCATCGCCGTTTTCAGCAGTGGCGATCACTTTGCGCCAGCGAACTCGCGGACCTTGAGGTAATAAGTCATGCTCTGGAGCGCAAGCACCGGATCGATGTGGCGGATGTGCACGCCGAGCGGCACGCGGGGCGCGATCGGCGCGTAGTTGAGAATCGACCTGATCCCGCTTTCGACCAGGGTGTCGATCACGACCTGCGCGGCTTCGGCCGGCACCGCGACGATACCGATGTCGATATGACGTTCTCTGAGCGTTTCACCAAGGATCGAAGAGTTCTTGATTACGAGATCGCCGACCTTGCGGCCAACCGTTTTCGCGTCGGAGTCAAACGCTTCGACGATACGAAAACCCTGCGGGTAGAATCCGCCGTAGCTGAGGATGGCTCGGCCCAGCCGCCCGACGCCGATCAGGGCGAGGTCCCATTGACGCTCGAGCCCGAGGATCTGTCGCAGCTCCTCCATCAGGCGCCGAACGTTGTAGCCGCGTCCCTGTTTGCCGAACCGACCGAAGTAACTCAGATCCTTGCGGATCTGCGCCGGTGTCACACCGAGTTGCGTGCCGAGTTCCTGCGAACTGACGACTTCGCGCCCATGTGCGAGCAACTGGTTAAGTGCCCGCGCGTAGACTGGCAGCCTCTCGATAACAACCTCGGGGATTTCGATGGGCATTAAAACAGGCCACCACGAAGATTGTTCAGATTGTGCTATCAAGCACAACCCTATCAGCGGCCTATTTTGGGGTCAAGAAATCTACTCTGCATGAGCAGCACCGCCTGTCATTAACGATATGCGCCGAAGCATACTAAAAGCCCGCGCGCAGTCAAGCGGTGCGTTGTTCGACCCGGTTCCGTTATGGATGCAGGCGTGCCGTTTTCGTTGACCCTTACGGACACCCGTCGGTAAACTTGGAATTGTGAAGTCTGCTGCGCGAGATCAGGCTCCCGACCAGACGGCCGCTGCGTTTGCCCATCCCAGCGAAGCTCAGTTTTCGCGGCTGCTTGATTTCTATGACGTCGAATGGCAGTACGAGCCACGCTCCTTCCCTTTGCGTGAGGAGGAAGGTCGCGTTGTCGAAGCGTTCACGCCTGACTTCTACCTGCCGGCTTTTGACCTTTACGTCGAGCTAACCACCCTTCGCCAAAGCCTGGTCACCTATAAAAACCGCAAGCTGCGGCGGCTGCGCGAACGGTACCCCGATGTCAAGATCAAGCTGCTGTATCGCCGGGACTATCTCCGGCTTTTAGAGCGTTTCGGCATCGACCCCCGTCACAGCACCGTCTTGCCGCCGGTCGAAAAGGTGCTGGTATCTGAGGTTGACCTGCGACGCCGAGTGACGGAGCTTGGCGCGGAGATCACGCGCGATTACGCCGGCTCGCGGCCCGTGCTGGTGGGTGTGCTGCGCGGCGTGACCTGCTTCATGTCTGATCTAATGCGCGCGATCGATTTGCCAATAACCATCGACTTTCTGGCACTCTCCGCCTATGACGAAGAATCCGCGCGTCTGCGATTCACCAAGGATCTCGAAGAGGACATCACGGGGCAGCGAGTGATCGTCGTCGAAGATATCGTGGATACGGGTATCTCCCTGCACCGGCTGCTGCAGTATCTGCAGGAACGGCGCCCGGCCGATGTCGCAGTGTGCGCTCTGTTGGACAAACGTGTCCGGCGGTTGACGAACGTGGAAGTGGGGTACGTTGGCTTCGAAATTGCCGACGAGTTCGTGGTCGGCTACGGACTCGACTACCACCAGGAGTTCCGTAATCTGCCCTACCTCGGAGTCGTCCGCAGCCCATAGGTCACGACCCATAGCCCTTACTGGCCGATATTGGTCGTGAAGTAAAGCCACATCTTGTCATACGCTCTTCAGGCAATGAATCTGGCCGGGGGTAGTGGTGAAGTTACCGTTTCGCAGGCATAGCGAGGAGGACGACGAATTCCTTCCGCAGGCGGTTCCCGTCCAGGCACGGCGTACGGTGCCCGATCGCGAAAAGGGGCTCATGTTCGAGGCCACGACCCATTGGGGGCGCGGTCTCGCCATCGTGCTCGGAATGGTGGGCATTGTTCTGGTGTTTCTCGTGTTGTTGACGCTCCTGCCGAAGCCGGGTTCTGGCAATCCATTGGACTCGCTGACAAATTCCTCCAGCCTTGTCAGCGGAGGCACACCGATCGCGGCGGCAGCCGGCGCATTAACGCCCGCAGCCGTGATCGCGACAGCGCCGTCCAAACTGGCGAGCCCCGGAGCGGCTGGAACGGGCACGCCGCTTCCGAAGTGGGTGGCCACGGCTGCCGTGGGGGCGCCGAATGTCCGCAGCGCAGCCAGCACTAATAACAATCCGATCGGAAACCTTGCTCCGGGACGTCAGGTGGAGGTGATTGGCCGCAGCGCCGACAATGCGTGGCTGCAGATCATCTGGGACAACAATCAAAAGGCGTGGGTGGCCCAGGATCTGATGAAGATCACGACGGGAGACGCGTCACAAATTCCCGTGGTGCGCTGATTCCGCGCCAAAACTGTGAACCGGTGCGTAAACTCTTCACCCCGGGGTGACACCGAGGCGTGTGTTTACAGATCAGGGTTAGGCGCCGAGCTTTGAGCCAGCGGTGACTCCGGCCTGATTCGCCCATTCAGTTGCTGCGACCTTACCGCCACCCGCCGGAGCAACACGCAGCAGGCGTATCGCTCCTTCGCGCATCGCGACCACTACGCCGGCGGCATCGACAGACAGCACGGTTCCAGGCTGGCCGGAGGAATCGGTGACGCGCTGCACGTCATAGAGCTTGAGCACATCTCCGTTGAACGAGGTGACAGCGCCCGGTTGCGGGTTGCTGCCTCGGATGAGGTTGTAGGTCATATCTGCTGGTGCGCTCCAGTTGATCCGGGTCAGGTCTTCGGTGCAGGGTGGCTCGTAACTTGCGTGGCTCTCGTCCTGCACGACGTGGGGTGCGTTGCCCGCTTTCACGAGATCTACGGCCTCAGCCATTGCCTCTACACCGAGCGGCAGCAGCCTGTTGAAATAGATCGAGCCCACCGTGTCATCGGGCTCAATCGCCACCTCTTTTTGCAGCAGGATCGGACCAGCATCGATGCCTTCATCCACCCAGAAAATCGTCAGCCCTGTCTTAGCGTCGCCCTGGATGATCGCCCAGTTGATCGATGCGATGCCGCGATGCCGGGGCAGCTGCGAGGGATGATACTGGATGGTGCCGAGCGGTGGGGTCGTCAGCACGTTTTCGCGAATGATATCGGTGACGAACGCCATAACGTTGAGGTCCGGCTTCAAGGCAGCGTACTGTTCGAACACCTCGGCACGTCGCAGTCGCCGCGTCTCGAACACCGGCAGACCGGAGGCCTCGGCCGCAGCGCGGAGCGGATCAGGGCGGGCGCCTTCTTTTGTGCCGGGGGCGGCGACACCTACGACATCGTGGCCTCGCTCAATCAGTTTCTTCAGCACCTGCTCGCCGAAGGCCGCCTGCCCAATAACCACGATTCGCATCACACATTCTCCGAGTACGATTGCCTGGCCGGCCCGCAAAGAGGGCGGCACTCGCACGGTACACGACCGCGGTTTCGGCATCAATGCCGCATCCGGACGCATCCCGCTGCATGCGATGAAGAACCCCATCGGTTCGCCTGTGTGCGTGTAGACTGGGCGTGGGCAGCAGCGATCCTCAATGGCGACCCAATGGTGGTGGGTCGCCGAGTCGCCGTTGATTGTTTGTGGCAGAGGCTCAGCAGATGACGATCAGCGCTTCTGATTTGGCCAAAGGCGGTCTCTTCTCTCCGCTAGCGAGGGAGCGGGCATCGCTCTTGCCGGGCCTCCATCTGCTTCAGCGCCGCGACGGTTTCATCAGCACGGACGGCCTGATAGCGTTGGCGAACCACATTCGTGTGCCGGCAGTCGAGGTGGAAGCCGCGGCTTCCACGTATAACGAGCTGCGCTTTAGCCCGGCTCCCGCAGATCTCCGACGAATCTGCATCGGCCTCGCTTGCCGTTTGAATGGCGCCGATGAGCTTGTGGCTGCGGCGACCGCAGCGGGCGCTCCGTACGAGACGGTGGCATGCATGTTCGCCTGCGGTGTGGCGCCAGTTGTTGCAGATGGAGCCGGAGGCGTAGTACGAGGCCGCGCCGGTGCGGGGGACGCAATTGCGTGGTCGTCAGGCCGTCCTGCACAGAGAGCGAAGGCAGCTCAGGGCCAGGCAGCAATACTGGTTGGCGGAGGAACCTGCGGTGACGCCGTGGGAACGAGGGCGCTTGTTGAAGCGCTGACGGAGGCGGCCGGTGAACGGTTTGCAGTGATCTCGACCAGCTGCGACGGCGCCTGCTGGGCGCATCCTGTCGTGAAAGTCCGCGACGCTGACGGCGATGCACGGGTTGTCGCCGTTAGAGCGAGCGCGGCTGATGCCGGCGCACTGGTAGCCGCCATGGCCGGGGATACGCATCAGCCGCCCGAGTCCTCACGCCTGCAAGAGTATGAAACGTGGGTATCTGAGGCGGGGCAAGAGCGGCGGGTACTGGGCCGCTGTGG
>JBBRGK010000147.1:0-6986 GCA_038240805.1 Dehalococcoidia bacterium
TGTGCCGCCGTGATTCCCGCATGATTTTATGAGCGAAAAGCTACCTGGAGTCCTTCATGCCGCAGGCGCGGTTGAACGCTTGTCTTAGCGACCACTCAGTGACCGCGCCCCTGCGCCTGCGCCGCGCCGGGAAGGTTGAAGGCGGACTGCCTGAGCTGCCGAGCCCGTTTTTCGTCGATCAGAGGGCGCTCTGCGTGCCGGCTGGCGCACAGGGCGGGGCGATGGCATCAGTAGACGCTGTTCGCGTGATCGTGACGGCAGCCGAACAGGGTCTCTACGTCGGGCCGGAGGCAGCCGTGTACCTCAGCGAAAGCGGGGTCAACTGGGCCGCCCTGGCAGCGTCAGAGCGCGGTGGTCTGCTGGTCGATCTGCTGCTCGGGGAGCAGCCCGCTGATGCGGTCGAGCTGTCGACGCGACTCGGGCTGATATGCCATATCGTCCCGGATCTTGACCGTCTGCGGGCGATGCCGCGCCGACCGGGCCTCTACAAGGATGTGTACACCCATACTCTGCGCGTCATCGCTGCGACGCCGGCGGACTTGATCACGCGACTGGCCGCGCTGCTGCACGATATCGCCAAGCCCGATACGCTCGTTATCGACGGTGGCTCAGCCCATTTCCCCAACCACGACTTGCTCGGCGCAGACCGGGCGGCGCGCCGGCTGCGAGGGCTTGGATTCGAGGATGAGATCACCGCAGGCGTTGAGACGCTGGTCCGGCTGCATCTTCGTGCCAATAGCTATGAACCGACCTGGACCGATAGCGCGGTTCGCCGGCTCCACCTCGACGCCGGTGCGCACTGGCAACGATTGCTCGACCTCTCCCATGCTGATGTGACCAGCGCCCGACCTGAGGCCGTCGCACGTGCTCGCCGCCGTGTACAGGATCTGGCCGCCCACGCCGCCGGCCTTGAAAAGCCGGTTGAAGTGTGCCCACTGAACGGAAATGATCTCATGCGCCGGTTCCAGCGCGAACCGGGACCGTGGATCGGCGAGGTAAAGCTTCATTTGCTTGATCTGGTCAGGAGTGGATCGCTCGAGCCAGACGATCAGGACGGCGCCTGGGCGGCGGCTTCGGCCCACCTGCGGGATGGTAACTCATCGAGGATGTCCACAACCCTGGCAGATACGCCTAAATAATCCGGAGGGGCCGGCGCGTGAACACGACCAGCCGTCCGAGGCGGTCGAGCTTTGCGGCGAAGCCGCTGCGTTCCCAGTTATACCGGGCTACAGAGCTGCCTGCCCAGTAGTGCGCAAGCCATGCGCTCGGAGGGAGAGCGGCGCCGAGCTTTTCCTCGATCTCTGCAAAGGTCAGGGAGGCCGTTGATTGCTCGGGGTCAAGGCTTTCAAGGTAGCGGTTCAATGGCAGATACTTCCTGGCTGGCGGCATGAAGGCGCAATTTCCTTTTCGTGCGACGTTCGTTTACCCATGTCTACCCGGCTGTAGCTATGGCGCATCTAACGAAACGTTGCACAGATAGCCGCCCAGATTCAACCGGGTATTACGGTTGAACCATGGTGCGAAGACTCGCGCCCAGACGCGGCTCTCCTTTGTCTCCCTTGCCGGCCAGTCGCCTGGCGGGTGACAATGACGCCGGCATTTACCAGCGCCGGAGGTCCGTGACGTGCGCTTCGCGATCGTTCGCTTCCCCGGCACCTGGTCCGATGGGGATTGCTTTCACGTCGTGACAGAATTGCTTGGCCAACAGGCTGAGTACGTCTGGCATCGCGAGACTAACCTCGATGGTTTCGACTGCGTTGTCCTGCCCGGAGGGTTTGCCCACGGTGACTATCTACGCGCCGGGGCAATCGCTCGCTTTTCGCCTGTGATGGACGCGGTCGGACGCCACGCGGCTGCCGGCCGGCCTGTGTTCGGCATCTGCAACGGTTTTCAGGTGCTTTGCGAGGCTGGTCTCCTGCCTGGCGCGCTGATGCGTAACGACGTGCTGCAGTTCCGCTGCGAGTGGGTCAACCTGCGTACAGAGACGACGCGGTCGCGGTTCACAGCTGCCTGTGCGCCCGGCCAGATCCTGCGTATTCCGATCTCGCACGGCGAAGGAAGCTACTACGCTGCACCCGATGTGCTCGCAACCTTGAAGGAGCAGGACCGCGTCGCGTTCAGGTACTGCGCGGAGGACGGGACTGTTTCTCACGAGGCCAACCCGAACGGTTCGCTTCAAAATATCGCGGGCATTCTCAACGAGGCCCGCAACGTGCTCGGCATGATGCCGCATCCGGAGCGAGCCGCAGAAGAGTTGGTGGGTGGAGTCGATGGCCTGCTATTGTGGCGCTCGGTGATCGAGTCGTTCGTGCTGAGCCGTTAGCCATGATGCGTCCTAAGTCAGCAGTGCCCGCTGTGGCATGGACAGATCCCGAGACCGATTCGGGATCATATCCTGTTCGCTTCGACGTTTCGCCACAGACTCAACACGGCCGGCTTTCGGTCCTCTTCCGGCCACTGCTGGTTCTGCCATATGCGATCGTCGCCTATGCGATCGCATACCTGGTTTACCCGCTGACCGTGCTCGCCTGGTTTGCAATCGTGTTTGCCGGACGTTACCCGCGCGGGCTGTGGGGCTTCTGCGCGAATCTGATGATCTGGCGGGCGCGGTTCTACACCTATGCCGGTCTTCTAAGGGACGAATATCCCCCGTTCAGCTACGCGCCGTACCCGGCGGTGCTCCAGATCGACTACGCACGGCGGCGCTCCCGCGTGCGCACGTTCTTCCGCGCCATTTTGCTGCTGCCGCAGCTCTTTGCGAGCTACCTCATTTACATCGCCTGGTACGCCTGCCTGCTGCTTGCATGGGTGGCGATCCTGATTACCGGCACATATCCAGAGGGGATACGCCGCTTCATGATCGGCGCCATACGCTGGTTAGTGCGACTTGAGGCGTACATGCTGCTGCTCGTAGATGACTACCCACCATTCAGCCTCGGTTTGCAGGAGCCGGCGCTTGAGACGACACCCTCTCTCGCACCTCGGGACACCAGCGATACAACGCTTGCGTCAGACGATTTTGTCGATTCATCGCCTGCCTCGCAGGATGTTGTCGATTCGTCGCCAACGTCGGACGTTGATGGAGACGCGGGCGAGGTCGCGTTTCATCCGTTTCCCGAACGGATGCAGGATGACCTGCGACCTCCGCCCGGATGGCCGCCTGCGTCGCCTTCATAATCAAGCTGCAGCAATTGTCCGCCATTCTGGCGCGTAGTACGCTCGCGGCATGACAGTCGAACAGCGCGTTTTGGATCAGATCGCTCTCTCCCGCGATGAATACCAGATGGTCGTCGAGCGCCTCGGACGCGAGCCGAACGAGGTCGAGCTCGGCATGTTTGGCGCTCTGTGGAGCGAGCATTGCGGCTACAAGAACAGTCGCCCGCTGCTCAAGCTTTTCCCCACTGAGGGCGGTCGGGTGGTCACCCGCGCCGGCGAGGAAAATGCGGGTGCGGTCGATATTGGTGACGGGCTCCTGATCGCAATGAAAATCGAGTCGCACAACCACCCTTCGGCGATCGAGCCACTTCAGGGCGCGGCGACCGGCGTGGGCGGGATCATTCGCGACATCTTTGCGATGGGGGCGCGGCCGATCGCGATGCTGGATTCTTTGCGTTTTGGTCCACTTGCGCCCGTGTCCGATACGCCCGCAGATGTCGAAGAGGCGACGCGTAACCGCCATCTCTTCGCGGGGGTTGTCGCGGGCATCGGCTGGTACGGCAACTGCATCGGGCTACCGACGGTCGGGGGCGAAACCGGGTTTTCCTCCAGCTACAACGGCAATCCCCTGGTCAACGCGATGTGTGTCGGAGTCGCAAAAGCGGGCAGCCTTGTCAAAGCTCGCGCCGATGGCCCGGGTAACCCCCTGATCCTCGTCGGCGCCGACACTGGCAGGGACGGTATCCATGGCGCGACGTTCGCCAGCGTTGAGCTTAATGAGCAGTCCGAAGAGCGGCGCCCGGCCGTTCAGGTCGGCAACCCGTTCATGGAAAAGTTGTTGATGGAGGCGTGCCTGGAACTTGTCGAAATGGACTGGATCGTGGGCCTGCAGGACCTCGGCGCCGCTGGCCTGACAAGTTCAGCGATCGAGTGCGCCGCCAAGTCTGGCACCGGCCTGCGCATTGACGTCTCATTGGTGCCTCGCCGCGAAGCCGGCATGACCGCGTATGAGGTCATGTTGTCCGAATCCCAGGAACGGATGCTGGTGATCGCGAAGCGGGGCCATGAAGAGAAGGTTCGAGATCTGTTCGCCCGTTGGGAGCTCCGCTCGGACGTGATCGGTGAAGTGACCGATGATGGTATGGCGCGGATTGTCGATGGCGCTGCGGAGGTGGCCTGCGTTCCCGTGCGGGAGCTTACCGATCCGCCGCAGTATCGCCGGCAGGGCGTTGCGCCGGAATGGCTGCGGCGCCTTCAGGAAACGGATCTCTCTTTAATTCCGGACCTCGGCATCTCGCCCGCGGACGCTTCGAGCAGAACTTCGGCCGAGGCTGCGCTGCTCCGGCTGCTCGGATCGGAGAACATCGCTTCAAAGCGCTGGATCTTCCGTCAGTATGACCACCAGGTGCTGACGAACACCGTCATCGGACCTGGTGAAGGTGATGCCGCTGTCCTGCGGCTCAAGGGCACATCGAAGGGCATCGCCCTGGCAACAGATTGCAATAGCCGCACCTGTTTTTTGGATCCGTACGTCGGCGGAGCCATCGCCGTGGCCGAGGCGGCACGCAACGTTGTCTGCACGGGTGCAGAGCCCGTGGCGATTACCGACTGCCTCAACTTCGGTAACCCGGAGAAACCGGAGGTCTACTTTCAACTCGAACAAGCGATCCGTGGCATCGCTGAGGCGTGCCGAACGTTTGATACTCCGGTCATCTCTGGCAACGTGAGTCTCTACAACGAAACCAACGGCAGCGCGGTATATCCAACGCCCGTGGTTGGAATGCTCGGTGTCCTCGATGATGTGCGGTACCGGCTCACGATGGGGTTTAAAGACGCAGGCGACCACGTCTACCTGCTCGGCGGAAGCGGTGCAATAGGGCTTCATGGCGAAGCATTTCAGCTGGCGGGCAGTGAATATCTCGCCACATTGCACGATACTGTCGCTGGGCAACCTGTTATTGATCTCGCACTGGAACACCGCGTTCAGGAGCTTTGTCTCGTGGCGGCACGGGCTGATCTGTTGCGTTCCGCACATGACTGCGCCGACGGCGGACTTGCTGTCGCGCTTGCAGAGTGCTGCGTCGCTGGCAAGATCGGGCTCAATGCATCCGAATTACCGGTGGATGGCCGGCTGGACGCGGCGCTCTTCGGTGAGGCGCAGTCGCGCATCGTCGTGTCTGTTGCCGCTGCAAAGCGCGATTCTCTGCTCACTGCGGCGGCGGCGGCGAACGTGCCGGTGTGCGCCCTCGGTCAGGTATCCGGTCCCAGTCTTCGCGTCGCTGGCCTGATCGATATCCGGGTGGCCGATTTGGAGAACGCTTTCAACTCCGGCCTGCCAGGTCTGATCGGCGCCAGCGCAGGTCAGACATGACTCCTGGCGATCACCGATTTTCCGCAACGTCGCGGAACGGCACCGGGGTGAGCACTGGCTTATCAACGTCATCGTTGCCGCTGTCGGGGCCGGCCAGGTTCTCGACTTCGGCGCTCGGCTGCTGCCGCGGAATCGCACCGGCGGCAGATATCTCTGACGCCGACGAGTTCGGAAGGACGGCGTCGCTATGGGACGGTTGGGGCTTCAGTGCTGCCTGCTTTCGTCCCAGGCGACCCACCTGGCGTTCCTTCTCCGCGGCGCTTGGTTCCGGATATTCGATCCGTGGATGATAGATCGCTCGGAGCGTGGATTTGAACGAGTCCGCGATCGTGCGCAGGTCACGCAGTGTCAGGTCGCAGTCATCGAACTGCCCTTCCCCGAGCCGTTCCGCGATAATACCCTCGACCAGCTCATCGATTCTCTCCGAAGAGTGGTCACGGCTGCTGCGGACGACCGCCTCGGTGGAGTCCGCGAGCATCGCGATAGCGGTTTCCTTGCTCTGAGGCCGAGGTCCGGGGTAGGTGAAGACGCCGGGATCGATGTCCGGGCTGGAGGCCGCAGCTTTGCGGTAGAAAAAAGCGACGAGCCGGGTGCCATGGTGCTCGACGGTGAAGGCGCGTACCCGCTCTGGCAGGCGGTGCTTCTTCGCCAGCTCGGCGCCGTAGCGAACGTGCTCCTGCACGATCCGGTTGCTGGTCACCGGGTCCAACATGTCGTGCGGATTGGCGCCGCCAAGCTGGTTCTCGATGAAAAAACCGGGCCGCGAGAGTTTGCCGATGTCGTGGTAATAACAACCGACACGGACGAGCAGCGCGTCGGCGCCGATCAGGTCTGCGGCGCGTTCACCCAGGTTCCCGACCAGGATGCTGTGGTGAAACGTCCCCGGCGCCTCCTCCTGCAGCCGGCGCAGAAGCGGCTGATTTAGCTGGCCAAGCTCCATCAACTGCAGGCGGGTGCTGACGTTGAAGACTGAACCGAGCAGCACGAACGTCGCCACGGTGAGCAAGGAACTGACCACGCCATTGATTCCGCTGGAAAGCAGGATGAACCCGGCGTCGCTCGCCAGATGCGGCGTGTCGAGCAGCCAGAAAGCAAACAGCACCGCCGCCGTCGCTCCGGCCACCGCGATTCCGGCACCGAGAAAGCGGTTGAACCGTTCGGCGCGGTTGACGCAAATGGTGCCTGCGAGTCCGGCGATAAAGAATGCCGCCGTCATCTCCAGCGGCTGCAGGGCGGTTAGCCCGACGATGCCGGAGAGATCGGGCAAATACAGTGCCGTGAACGTGACCAGCAACGAGGCAACACCTGCGACCGCAAGAGCAAGGCCCGCGTCGAACAGCGACGTCACCAGCATTGCTACGGCCGCCGCCGGGAACGCAAAAGGCAGGAACTGCCGCCTCGTATCGGGCAACACGAGCGGCATATATATCTTGGCGAGCGCGATGATGCCCGCGAAAAT
>JBBRGK010000148.1:0-6974 GCA_038240805.1 Dehalococcoidia bacterium
CAGTTTGTACATCATGATTGCCAACCCGAGCAGCACCCAGACCGTGACTGTTTCGGGCGCTGACATCGTGTATGCCTTCGACCCGACGATTGACAACTACGTCACCGTCACGACGTTGAAGCCGGGCCAGGGGGCCTTCGCCTTCTCCAACGCAGGCGGCACGATCACGATGCAGTAACGCACCGGCAGCCGCCGGAGCACAATCGCGAAGAAGCGGGGCGGTCGATTGGCCGTCCCGCTTCTTTTTGTGTCTTCCGTGTCTTCCGAGAGTTTGTCCTCCGAGCCGGCCGGGTAAAACCGTTACCAGGCGATGACCGCCCGTGTCACCTCTGTTGGACTGCCCGCGCGGTTCAGCCACTCTGCGTCGGAGAAAGCGGTGTCAATCTGGTCCAACGAGTACCGGTGAGAGACGATGCGGTCGAAGGGATACTTGTGCCGCGTTCGCCTTAGCAGGTCCAGCGCAACGGGTATCGTCCAGGGATCGTAGTGGTAGATCCCGATCAGCTTCTTGCTGGTGAACACCATGCGCGACATCTCGATCGTCGCGGTAACGCCGGTACTGATCGTGCCGACCTCAAGATACGTGCCGCCATTGCGCAGCATCTCGATTCCCTCAGGAATGACAGCAGGGAAACCGACAAAGTCACAGACAACGTCGGCGCCACGGCCCGCTGTGAGGTCCTTGACGGTCTGAATACGGCCTGCCGCCGTGTCAACGTCGGTGATGTTGATCGTCTCGTCGGCGCCGAAAAGCCGTGCCAGTTCAAGCCGGGCCGAGATTCCGTCGATCGCGATCACTCGCTCCGCGCCCATCTCCTTTGCCACGGCCGCGGCATTGAGGCCGAGGCCGCCGGCGCCCTGCACGACCACCGTGTCGCCGAGTCGAACCCCTGCTTTCTGCAGACCATAGACCACCTGAGAGAGAGCACAGTTGACCGGGGCGACGAGATCGTCCGAGAGTTCATCGGGCACTTTGTAGACCCAGTGGTTGGGCCTCAGATAGTAGTAGTCCGCGAACGCCCCGACAAAGTAGGGCGCCGTGCCCGCCTGGAAAAGAGGCATTTGATTCGGGCAGGCCGCAAGCTCGCCGCGAAGGCAAACGTAACAGCGGCGGCATGGATAAAAGTATGCGTACGCGACGCGATCGCCCTCGCGCAACGGCTGGCCGAGCGAGTCGGTCTTGATGTTCTCCCCGAGCTGGAAGACGCTCCCGGTCATCTCGTGTCCGGCGGGAACATGAAACCGCGCTGGAATCTCCCCGCGCCAGATGTGCAGATCGGAGCCACAGATCCCGGCCATCGAGACTTTGACCAGGATCGCATCCGGCTCAACGGGTGGCAGGGGGAACTCGCGCAGCTCAAACGGCTGCTCCGGCCCGTGGAATATGGCAGCCCGTCCGTTCATGGCCTCATCCTGTCAGTTTGCCGTCAGTTCGCACCGTCAGTTCAAATGTACGTCAAGAGCCGGCGGCGCCTCGGGCGGCTGAGGCGACGTATCCAGCACGTAGCCCACGCCCTGCACGGTGCGGATCAGGCGGGGCTGCGCTGGATTACGTTCGATCTTCTGGCGCAGGCGGCTGATCCAGACGCGCAGAAACTGCACGTCGTCTCGATACTGTACTCCCCAGGTGCGCTCAAGCAAATCCTCGTGCAGGAGGGTGCGGCCGGGGTGCGAGGCAAGCTGTTCGAGCAGCTGCCACTCTTTGGGCGACAGCGCCACCGGCCTGCCTTCAACCGTGACGCTATGGCTATCGAGATCCACCACAACGTTGTCGAGATCGACCCGACGGCCTTCGGTGCGACGGCGCGGCTGACGCGTCCGGCGCAGCACTGCTTTGACCCGCTCAACGACCTCTTCGGGGTTAAACGGCTTCACGATATAGTCGTCTGCCCCAAGCTGGAGCCCCCTGATCCGATCGCTCTCTCCTGTCTTAGCACTGATCACGACGACAGGAACGGGCGAGTGCTCGCGGATTTTGCGCAGGACCTCGAGTCCATCCATGTCAGGCAGCATCAGGTCCAGCAATACGAGCCAGGGTTTGCGCTTATCGAACTGGTCGAGCGCCTCATTTCCATTGGCGGCCTCGCTGATCCGATATTCGTGCGCTTTGAGCTCGACTCTGAGCAGCCGCCGGATTTTTGGGTCATCATCGACCACAAGAATCATCGGACATGCCCTCCCCGCTAAATGCTTAGGCGCGTACGCCCTCTGCCGAATAGTATTGCATTACATCTCGCGATGCAATGATTTGTTATGGTTGTCTCTCATCCAGGACTGCGTGAGTATCATACCGTAACGTCTCGAGGCACCCTGCGGCACGAGAGCGTAACAGTCCACGGCTTTAGCATGGTCATGGCAGCTTGTACTCCTCGGACGGTTCTGGCGCCAAATTCGCCCGACCGAAACTCTTTTGAAACACGGAGGAAACATCGCCCCGCTATTGTTGGTTAGTGGGCTGTCATGGCCCCATCCAATCGCATTTAGAGCAGGCAAAGCAGGCAGCAGGAGGCACGACGGTGAATCCTAAAGAGATTCAACAGTTCATCAAGGCCAACAACGTCCAGATTGTGGACCTCAAGTTCGTTGACCTGCCAGGCACCTGGCAGCACTTCTCGATTCACGTCAATGAGATCGATGGCCACGACGATCCGAACAAGGGCGTATGGGCCGATGGGCTCGGCTTCGACGGTTCCAGCATCCGCGGCTTCCAGAAGATCGAGGAATCGGACATGATTCTGATTCCCGATCCCGATACAGCGCGGCTGGATCCATTCACCGCTGTGCCGACTCTGTCGCTGGTATGTGATATTCACGACCCGATCAAGAAGGAGCGCTACTCGCGCGATCCGCGCTACATTGCTACGAAGGCGGAAGAGTTCGTTCGCGCCTCCGGCATCGCCGATACGATCTACTTCGGTCCCGAAGCCGAGTTCTTCATCTTCGATGACGTGCGCTACGGCATGTCGATGAATGAATCGTATTACCGCGTCGACAGCTCCGAAGCCGACTGGAACTCGGGTCGTGATGAGAACGGCAGCAACCTGGGCTACAAGCTGCGCTCCAAGGAAGGCTACTTCCCGGTGCCGCCGCACGATCAGCTCCAGGATCTCCGCAGCGAGATGATTCTCACTATGGTGGCTGCTGGCATTCCGATCGAGGTGCATCATCACGAGGTGGCCACTGCCGGGCAGTGCGAAATCGACATGCGCTTCGACACACTGCGCACGATGGCCGACAAAGTAATGATGTACAAATACATCGTCAAGAATGTCGCCCGCCGCAACGGCAAAGTCGCGACCTTCATGCCCAAGCCGCTTTTCGGTGACAACGGCTCCGGTATGCACTGCCACCAAAGCCTCTGGAAAGACGGACAGCCTCTCTTCTATGACAAGAAGGGCTACGCCATGATCAGCCAGATGTGCAAATACTACATTGGCGGTCTGCTCAAGCATGCACGGGCGCTGATGGCGTTCTGCGCTCCGACCACGAACAGCTACAAACGGCTGGTGCCCGGCTATGAGGCGCCGGTCAATCTGGCCTACTCGGCCCGTAACCGGAGCGCTGCCTGCCGGATTCCGATGATTTCGGAGAACCCGAAATTGAAGCGGGTCGAGTTCCGCCCGCCGGACCCGATGGCGAACCCATATCTCGCCTTTTCGGCCCTGCTGCTGGCCGGCATGGACGGAATCAAGAATAAGATCGACCCCGGCCAGCCGCTCGACGTCAACATCTACGAGCTTGAAGGATCGCTCGCCAGCAAAATTCCTACCGTGCCGGGATCGCTGGAAGAGGCACTGATGGCACTCGAGGAGGACCACGATTTCCTCTACGCGGGCGACGTATTCACGCCGGACGTAATCGATATGTGGTTTGAGATGAAGCGCGAGCAGGTAGACGGCCTGCGCCTGCGACCCCACCCGTATGAGTACCAGATGTACTTTGACGGCTAGGACAGCTTCGGTGCGACGTTAGGACCGCAGGCCGGGGCGGCGTACACTGAAGGCAGTACAAACGACGGCCCGTGAAGCGATGCTTCACGGGCCGTCGTCGCGCCGTTCGGACGGGGCTGCGCGAGCCTACATATCAAAGGCACAGGCACAGGCAAGGGCAGAGGTACGGCAGTCATGCAGGATGAGCAGCAACGACGCGAGAACAAGGAATACGTGATCCAGCACGCCCGCGAACAGGACGTGAAGTTCATCCGGCTCTGGTTCACGGACATCGTCGGCTCGCTCAAAAGCCTCGCGATCACCGTCGAGGAGCTGGAAAACGTCCTCGACGAAGGGATGACCTTCGATGGCTCCGCGATCGAGGGATTTGCCCGCCACGACGAGGCGGACATGGTCGCCATGCCCGATCCGACGACGTTTCAGATCTTACCCTGGCGCCCACGCTCGCAAGCCGTTGCCCGCATGATCTGCGACATTCAGCTTCCCGACGGCCGACCATTCGAAGGTGACCCACGGTACGTCCTGAAGCGCAACCTCGAGCGGGCTGCAGCGCTCGGCTACACGTTTTATGTCGAGCCCGAGCTGGAGTACTTTTACTTTAAGACCTCAGACGCCACCGAGGGCCTCGACTCCGGCGGCTACCTGGACCTTACGCCGCTGGACGTGGCCAGCGACCTGCGCCGCGAAACAGTGCTGGCGCTCGAGTCGATGGGTATCGGCGTCGAGTACAGCCACCATGAGGTCGCCGCCAGCCAGCATGAGATCGGCCTGCGCTACACCGACGCGCTGACGATGGCCGACGCCGCGATGACCTATCGATTGGTCGTCAAAGAAGTCGCGATGCGGCATGGTGTCTACGCCACATTCATGCCAAAGCCCGTCGCCGGTCAAAACGGCAGCGGCATGCACACGCATCAGTCTCTGTTCAGAGGCGAAGCGAATGCTTTTTACGATGCCGCTGCGCCCTACCACCTGTCGGCCGTCGCCCAGGGTTACATCGCCGGGCTGCTGCGCCATGCGCGGGAAATCACTCTGGTTACAAACCAGTGGGTCAACTCATACAAGCGGCTGCTGCCGGGCTATGAGGCGCCGGTGTACCTGACCTGGGCGGCCCGGAGGAACTGGTCGAATCTCGTGCGAGTTCCCGAGATAAAGCCTAGCCGGCCGGATCAGATGCGAGTCGAATACCGCGCCCCCGACCCGGCATGCAACCCATATCTCGCCTTTGCAGTCATGCTCGCTGCCGGTCTAGAAGGGATCGAACGTGAGTATCCCCTCCCTGAGCCAGTCGAAGCCAACATCTTTCAGATGAGCGAGGACGACCGACAGGCGCGCCAGATCGGGATGCTACCGGGGGACATGCACGAAGCGATCCAGGACGCGACGAACAGTGAGCTCTTACGCCGCACGCTCGGCGAGCATCTGGTCGAGAGCTTTCTCAAGAACAAGATCATCGAATGGGATAACTATCGCAGTACGATTACGGACTATGAGCTAAAGCGCTACCTGCCGATCCTGTAGGTGGGTTGGCCTTCAGGTCGGCCGGGTTGTTCACTGTACGCCCCGGCGATACGATGACCCTCAGATGGTGCAGCGCGCCGATTCAAGCATGTCCCGGCGGCGCGCCGCAGCCGGGTTACAGGAGAACAAGATGGCAGTCTGGCAACACGCCTGGATCTCTGTTGACCCGATGAAGCCCGAAGACATCACGAAGCTGGAGAGCTTCGGCAAAGATGGTTGGGAGCTTGTCTCCGTCATGCCCTGGGGACAGACGGCAGGCATCTTCCTGATGTTCTTCAAACGGCCCGAGCCGGATGCTCCGACCCAGTTCGGCTACACTCCCTAGCCGCACACGAACAGCAGGTAACAGGCGAATCAGCAAGGCCCGGGCAAATGCCCGGGCCTTTCGAGATCCAGTGAACACCGGTGCCCTAACCGGGAAAAAGCAGCGCCACGGCCCTGTCGGCTGCCTTAAGCAGCGGCAGAGGGTAGAGACCAACGAAGAAGACGCCGAGCGTGAGAATGCCGAGAACGCCATGCATCAGCACCGGCACATGCAGCCGTGGTTGAGCCGTCTGGCCCTCATCCCGGCTCCCACCGAGGTACATTGTCCTGATCACCAGCAGGTAATAGTACAGCGAGATCATGCTGTTGACCACGCCAAAGCCGACAAGCCAGAGCAGCCCGTGATTTGCGCCCGCCTGGAATAAAAAGAACTTGGTGAAGAACCCGGCAAACAGGGGCATACCCGCAAGGGAAAAGAGGCCGATCGTCAGCACGAGCGCCAGGAACGGCTGCCGCTCAGCCATGCCGCTGAAGTCTGCGATTTCGTCCTCGCTGGTGACGTTAAAGATCGCAATTACGGCGCCAAACACGACCAGGTTCGTGATGATATAGCCCGCCATGTGAAACAGTAGGGCGCTCGCGGCATCTGGCGACATCGCTGCAATCCCGATCAGCAGATAGCCGACCTGGCCGATGCTGGAGTAGGCCAGCAGCCGCTTTATGTTGTGCTGCTGGATCGCGACCAGGTTACCCAGGGTCATCGTTGCAGCGGCTACAACAGCGATCAAGATGCGCCACTGGTCGATCACCGGGATGAACGCTGTACTGAACAGGCGCAAGAGCAGCGCGAACCCGGCCGCCTTCGAGGTAATTGAGAGGAAGGCCGTTATCGGCAGCGGCGCGCCCTCGTAGGCATCCGGCGTAGCCATGTGAAAGGGAACTGCGGCGATCTTGAAACCGATTCCGGTGATGATCAGCACAATTCCCATCATCATGCCGAAGTTGATCTCACCCGTACCGGCACTGAGAACGCGGGCGATGTCGGTATAGCTGGTCGTCCGCGTCACGCCATAGATCAGGCTAACGCCATAGAGGAACATTGCCGACGAAAACGCCCCCAGCAGGATGTACTTCAGCCCGCCCTCGTTCGATTTCGGATCGGCCTTGTTGAAAGAGATCAGCACGTAGAGCGAGAAGCTCAGCAATTCAAGCGAAATGTATGCCGTCAGCAGCTCAGTG
>JBBRGK010000149.1:0-6971 GCA_038240805.1 Dehalococcoidia bacterium
GAACGTGACCAGCGCCAGCCAGACCAGCGGCCCACGGCCTGACGGTGCCTCGTCATCACTGGCGCCGTTCGCTCCGATGCTGGCCGTGTTCGATCTGGCTGTGGTACTCACGCGCAGCGGGTGCCCTCCACAAAATCACAAGCGCCCGGCTGATCTCCACCGCCGGGCCAGGTATCGTGGCTGAGACTACTCGCGTTTGAAAAAGAGCAGGCGGCCCGTGCCTGCGTGGGTGTGTCGACCGGCTTCGCAGGCGATTGCGCCGTTGACGACCACCAGCTCGATCCCCTCCGGCTCCTGCTTCGGGTCATCGTATGTGGCTGTATCGCGCACCGTTTCTGGATCGAACAGCACCAGGTCGGCGTAAGCGCCGGGCTCAAGCACCCCGCGTCCGGAGATGCCGAAGCGGTGCGCTGCCAGCGAGGTCATGCGCCGGATCATCTCCTCCAGCGGCGCTACTCCCTGCTCACGCACGTAGCGCCCAAGCACCCGCGGAAACGTGCCGAACAGGCGCGGATGCGGCAGCCCCTCAAGGATAGGGATACCGTCGGAGCCGATCATCACAGCGGGATGACGCAGATTGGTCTCCACGTCGGCCTCGTCCATCGTGAACTGGATCACGACCGTCTCACGCCCGGCGCCGCTGCTGATCCGCTCTGCCGCCTGGTCGTACGGCAGATCAAGCTCGTCTGCGACATCCGCGACGGTTCTGCCCTGCCACTCGGGGTGGCCCGGACAGGTGGCAATGCGGATGTACTGCGCATAGTCGGAATCCTTGAACAGCCCCAGCTTCGATAGCGCTTCAAGCCTGGTGCTGCCGGCCGGATACGGATACACGTCCAGCGTGACGTCCTGCCCGGCGGCGCGCGCCTGATCGACCCGTTCAAGCGACTGCTTCACCAGTCCCCATGCCGAGCGGCTGCTCGCTTTGTGATGGGAGATGTGGACGGGGCAGCCAGCGTTGCGGCCGATCGTCAAGGTCTCCTCTACTGAGGCCAGAAGCTGATCGCCTTCGTTGCGCATGTGAGTCGCATAGACGCCGCCGTAGGGGGCGATCTCGCGGCATAGTTCGGTGATCTCCTCGGTGCTGGCCCAGCGGTTTGGCTCGTATATCAGGCCGGTCGAGAGACCGCAGGCGCCCTGTTCCATCGCCTCCGAAACCCAACCGCGCATGCGGGCGAGGTCGGCAGCAGAAGGCTTCTCATTGCGGTTGCGCATCGCGGCATAGCGCAGGGTGCCCATGCCGGAGAGAGCGATGGCGTTGACGGCAGGTTTTGCTGCAGCCACGGCCTGGCGGTATCCGGCAAGGTCGTCCCAGGTGATCGGTACGTCGCCAATGCCGAGGATCGCAGACTCGGCGACCATGCGCCCCGCCTCACGGGTGGCCGGCGCGACGGAGAAGCCGCAGTTGCCGGTCACGCAGGTGGTGACGCCCTGCGCCAGCTTGAACTCCATGCCCGGATGTCGCAGCAAAGCGCCATCGTCGTGCGTGTGGGTGTCGATGAACCCGGGCGCAAGCACATGACCGCGGGCGTCGATCTCTCGCCTTCCAGCACCGGGAACGTTGCCCATCGCGGCGATGCGTTCGCCATCAACAGCGAGATCCCCCGGCAGCGATGGCGCCCCGGTACCGTCCACGAGTCGTGCATTGCGAATCACAAGGTCATGGGTTGTCGCGGGCATCATATTTCTATCTCCCCCGCCGCATGCTATCGCACCACCGCGCCGGATTGGGAGGATTTGTACCGGAGATGCATGGATGCAAGGTACACGACCCTGCATTCATGTCCTGACGGCTGACCCATGGATGCCCCTGCGACGGGAGCGCCCCCCCATGACGGTACTAAATGTGCCGGTCGTGGTTGGCTCCTGAAGTTACACAAAGTAAGACGCTTGACATCGGTGAGCTTATGCCTCACTATTGACTTATCAAACGTAAGCCGTTGTGGGCACGACTCGCGCCGGCTATCTGAGGAGCAACCAGCCATGACCACAACACAGACCGCCGTCAGCACCTGGACGATCGACTCCGTTCATTCAAGCGTTGGGTTCACCGTCCGCCACCTTGCCCTGACGACCTTCAAGGGGCGCTTTCACACGGTTTCCGGGGTTGTTGAGATCGACGAAGCCAACCCGCAGCGCTCGTCGGTCAATGCCGCCGTGGAGATCGCCAGCATCGATATCAAGGAAGAGCGCTTCGCGGGCCACATCAATAGCGAGCAGTTCTTCGACGCGGCGAACCACCCGCAGATGACCTTCCGCAGCACCGGCGTCACGCTGATCGATGACAAGCACTGGCAGATCGCCGGTGACCTGACGATCCGCGGCACGACGAAGCCAGTCGTGCTGGAGACCGAGTACCTCGGTCAGCAGAAGCACCCATTCAGCGGCAAGACGGTGGCCGGATTTCGCGCCGAGACGTTAATTAATCGCGGGGACTTCGGCCTCGTCTGGAACGCTCCACTCGATACAGGCGCCCAGTACGTCGGTGAAGAGGTGCGCATCAGCCTCGAAGTCGAAGCGATACGGCAGGACTAACCGCGGCGAAAGCCGTACGAAGATACCCCTCCCTGGCGGCGTGACCGCCGGCCACAGAGAGGCCTCTCTGCTGTTCAGAAACGTGGCCGCGCGGTGGACGGCTTTTCTCCCCGCTGGTACGCGGGAGAATCACTGTCCATCTATCTGCTCCCGACGATGCGGCCGAGGTCAGGCGAGCGCCATCGCCTGTTTGCCGGACAGGAACGCTTCCACAGCTTCGATCACTTTCGCGGTCTGCTCAACGGGCACCAGGTGCGACGCCCCATCGATCAGCACCACCTCGGAGCCAGCGATCTGGCGGTGGAAGTCTTGAGCGTAAACCGGGTCGATCAGCCGGTCCTGTTTGCCCCAGACGATAAGCGTCGGCGCCTTGATCCGATAGGTGCGGTTCTTGAGCCCCTTGTCCGGGATCGGCCAGAGGAACTTGGCGGCGGCCTGCATGACCTGAATGCGGGCGATGGTCATCTCCATCAGGGCATCGATCCCCTCTGGCCTCGTCGCCATCGCTTTCGCGACCGGACCTTCCGGATCGGCGACCACGAGCGCGCCCAGTTCCTGTGGCAGCAAGGCGAACATATCCGGGATAGGCGTGTCATCGCGCCAGAGGCCAGCGGGAGCGATCAGGACCAGGCGCTTGACCCGACTCTGGTCGGTCGCGGCGAGCTCAGCGGCGATCATGCCGCCGAGCGAGTGGCCGATCACGTCCACCGATTCCAGCCCGAGTTTGTCGAGCAGGTCGTAGTAGCTGAGCGAGAGGTCCCACAGGCCGCCGATCGTCTCAATGCCGCTGGAGTTGCCCGTGCCGGGCATGTATGGCGCATAGACGGTGTGCTTCTCGGAGAGGGCATCGAGGAACGAGTCCCAGGTCAGCCCGCCGGCACCGTGCAGGAAGACGACCGGGTCGCCCTGCCCGGCCACTTTCACGGCGAAGGTGACCTTTTCGTTGACGGGAATAAGCTGCTCTTTCGGCTGGGCCATCTGGTCTCGCCTCTCGGGCACTCATGCTCGCATGAGTGCGTTGCTTGATGAATTGACCGGTCCGCAGGACAGACAAGGCTGCCCGGCACGCAAATGTACCGGGCAGCGCAGGTTCTACGAGCGTACTGCGGCAGGCTCCGGCTCGCGTGCGACTGGTGCAGAGGTAGCCGGGTCATCCTCGGCGAAGCCGCTTGGCCAGTAGTGGGAGGCATCGAACTCGGAGAAGATCGGCTGCAGGTGCGGCATGACCTCCTGCGCGAACATCTGGATGTTCTTGTAGGTCAGCTCTTTTGGCATCGAGCCGATGTGCAGCAATAGCATGATGTTGCCGACGTGGAGCGACCGTGCGACCTCTTCCATGCGCTCGCGCACGGTTGCCGGCGAGCCGGCGATCACGAAGCCCTGGTCAAGGAGATCCTTCCAGCCGAAGCCGCCCTTTAACACTTCGGAGCCCGATTTGCGCGAGCCATCGAACTGCGAACGCAGCCCGGCCCGCAGGCTTTTCACCGTGCGATAGCCCGGCGCTTCGGCGACGCGCGGATCGACGTGCAGCGACTTATTAAAGAAGTAGCTAACGTGTTCCTCGTACTCGCGCTGAGCGCTCTCGTCGGTCTCGGATACGCAGACGATCTGGGCGAAGCCGGCGCGGTACGGGTTCATGTCGCCATCGATGATTTTGGCCCGCTCCCAGAACGGGTCCATGACCTTTTTGGCGAACTTGTAGCCGGAGAAGCTGAGGTAGGAGAACGAGTACTTGTTCTCGATGCTGAAGTCGTAGGTCTCGACGCTGCCGCCGCCGGGAATCCAGACCGGCGGGTGCGGGCGTTGGGCCGGCCGCGGCCAGGGGTTCACATAGCGTAGCTGAGTGTACTTGCCGTTGAACATGAAGATCTCGTCGGTCGTCCGGGTCTTCATGACCAGCTCGTGCGCCTCGTAGTAGCGGTCGCGCAGTTCAGCCGGGTTGACCCCATAGGCGTAGTTGGTGTCCATCGAGGTGCCGACGGGAAAACCGGCGATGAACTTGCCGCCGGTGAGCACGTCGAGCATGGCGAACTCTTCTGCCACCCGAATGGGAGGGTTGTAGAGCGCGAGGCTGTTGCCCAGCACGAGCAGCGAGGTTTTCTCGCTGTAGCGGACTTTGCGCGCCAGGAGCGCGCCCATCAGGTTGGGGGAAGGCATCATGCCGTAGGCGTTGCTGTGGTGCTCGTTCACCCCGACACCGTCGTAGCCCATATCAACGGAGAACTCGAGCTCATCGAGGTAGTCGTGGTACATCGTGTGACCCTTCTTCGGGTCATAGAGGGTCTTGGGCGGCGTTACCCAGACGCTCGGGTACTTCTGCTCGAAGTCGTCCGAAAGCTCGCGGTACGGCATCAGGTTGAAGGAGACAAACTTCACGTCACGAATCCTTTCATTGGCCCATGCCGTCTCCTGGCGGTTGCCGCCGTCGAGACGGTACAGGAAGCCGCCCGCCGGAAAGCGAGCTAGCATGAGCGTATCAACCCCCGTGCCGCTGCTCAAGGCCATCAGATTAGATCGCCCCTTGACTCTCAAGTTACTTGAGCGTTTACGGTAGATACATCGACCCGATCGCTTCCATATATAGCGGAATCAATCCGGCCGTTTACGCCCACCGATCGAGTTCATCGAACTGAGCGGGCAGGAACTCAGGGAGTCCATCATGCAAAGCACAGAGCAGGCGCCGTCAACGGCGCAAACAACAGAGGTCACGCTGTCAGTCACCGGGATGACCTGCGCCTCGTGCGTGCGCCGCATCGAAAAGGCGCTGGGCAAGGTCGAAGGCGTCACCAGCGCCGGTGTGAACCTGGCCACTGAACAGGCGAAGGTAGTCTATGACCCTGCGCTGGTCGATCTCCAGCGTTTGAAAGCTGCCGTCGAAAAGGCCGGCTACGGAGTCCGCGAGTTGCCCCCGGCGCAATCTGCCAGTGCCCGTCCGGTACCATCAGCACCGGCGCAGCCCTCCGTCGGACCGGAGGCAGGCCGCATACGGCAGATCGTGCTTCCAGTCGAAGGCATGACCTGTGCTTCCTGCGTGCGCCGTATCGAAAAGGCGCTGGTGAAGGTGGCGGGGGTCACGGAAGCGACCGTGAACCTCGCCACGGAACAGGCCACCGTAAGCTTTGACCCGATCCAGGCGGATGTTGCCGGGCTCAGCGCTGCGATCGAGAAAGCGGGTTACAAAGCCGGCCCGCCAGCGGTGACGCCGTCATTGGCGAATAGCGCCCCAACTTCCGTCAGAGCTGCCGAGCCACAGGACAGCCGCGAGCTGGAGCGTGAGCGCGAGATCAGCAGTCTGAAGCGCATGTCGCTCATCAGCCTCGCGATCGGCGTGACGATGATGGCGGTCATGTACCTGCCTTTCGGCTTTGCGATGACGGACCTGGCGCCGTTCCTTTTGATCGCCGCCACCATCGTCCAGTTCTGGGCCGGCAGGCCGTTCTACCAGGCAGCATGGGCCGCTGGCAAGCACGGCGGCACAAACATGAACACGCTCGTCGCCGTCGGCACCAGCGTGGCCTACGGGTACAGCGCCTTTGTCACCCTCTGGCCGCAGGCCGCTCGGAACTGGGGCTTTCGGTTCGACCTCTACTACGAGTCCGGCGTGATCGTGATCGCGCTCATTCTGCTGGGTCGCTGGTTCGAGGCCCGTGCGAAGAAGCAGACCGGAGCCGCGATCAAGGCGCTGATGGGCTTGCAGGCGAGGACCGCCCGCGTGATCCGCCACGGCATCGAACAGGACGTGCCGGTCGAGTCGCTGGTGGCCGGCGACCTTATCCGTGTCCGTCCGGGCGAAAAGGTCGCGGTCGATGGCGTGATCACAGAAGGGCGCTCCGCGCTCGATGAAAGCATGCTCACCGGCGAGAGCCTGCCGGTCGAGAAGGGCGAGGGCGATCAGGTGATCGGCGCAACGCTCAACAAGACAGGCAGCTTCGTCTTCCGGGCCACCCGTGTCGGCAATGACACGGCGCTCGCCCAGATCGTGCGGCTGGTCGAAGATGCGCAGGGGTCGAAGGCGCCCATGCAGCGCCAGGTTGATACGATCGCCAGCTTCTTTGTGCCGGCGGTGCTGCTCATCGCCGTGCTCACGTTTGCCGGCTGGCTCATCCTCGGCTCCGACCCAAAACTAACGCACGCGCTCCAGGCGGCAATCGCAGTGCTCGTCATCGCCTGCCCCTGTGCCCTCGGCCTGGCAGCACCCACGGCGATCATGGTGGGCACCGGCAAGGCTGCTGAAAACGGGATTCTCATTCGTGGCGGCGAAGCGTTGGAGCAGGCCCGACGGATCACCGCGATCGTGCTGGACAAGACCGGCACGCTCACCCGTGGCAAGCCGGCAGTCACAGCCGTGGTCACCACGAGCTTGCCCGAGGATGAGCTGCTCGGTCTTGCCGCCGCCGTCGAGGTCGGGTCCGAACACCCGCTCGGCGAGGCGATCG
>JBBRGK010000150.1:0-6968 GCA_038240805.1 Dehalococcoidia bacterium
CAATGCAGTGGACCAGATCACGAAGCAGCTTCAGACAAACCGGCACGTCACGAAGGTCGAGACGCTCTACACTACTGGCATCCCGGACTTCGTGAGCAAGGACAATCACACCACCTATTCGCTGGTTACGCTTACGGGCACTGAGGAGCAGCTTGAGCGCGCCACGCCTGAGCTGCGCCGTATTGCGCGGTCCAACGACATCACCGTCTATCTGATAGGCCAGGCTGCGGCGAACTATGACATCGAAACAGCCAGCGCCGATGACCTGGTGCGAGTCGAGCGCTTCACGTTCCCCGTAATTTTCGCCCTGCTGGTGCTCGTGTTCGGCTCAGTGGTGGCAGCAACCGTACCACTGATAGTCGGTGCGGCGGGGGTATTCACGTCGCTGGCTGTGCTCTGGGTGCTCGCCCAGTTCACCGACTTATCGATCTTTGCGCTCAACACCGCCTCGATGATAGGGCTCGGGCTCGCGATCGACCTGACGCTGATCATGGTCAGCCGCTTCCGTGAGGAACTGGCGCAGGCGCCGCTCCCGGCGGCGATAGAGCGCACACTGCAAACTGCGGGTCGCTCGATTACGTTCTCCTGCGTCACGCTGATCCTCACGATGTCGGTGCTGACGCTATTCCCCGTCATGGTCATTCGCTCGATCGCCCTCTCGATCATGGTCGTTGCAGCGGTGGCAGCCTTGAGCGGCCTGTTGCTGCTGCCGGCGCTGCTGGCGGCGCTCGGCCCGCACTTGAACAGCCTCAGCGTGCGCCGGTTCCTGCCCTGGCACGAGCGTGACAGCCGTGGTATGTGGCAGCGCTGGGCGTACGCGGTGATGCGGCGCCCCTGGGTGAGCATCGCCGCGGCCTCCCTGGTGCTCGCGCTGCTGGCATTGCCCGCGCTAGGAATGCGCCGCAGCGGCGTCACCGTTCAGGTGCTGCCAAAAGAAAGCGAGTCGCGTGTCGCCTACGAGTTGCTCCAGCGGCAGTTCGGTCCTGGCGAGCCCGGGCCTCTGTTTATCGTGATCGAGTCGGACCGGCCAAACGGTATCTGGAAGCCCAATGTCCTCGAAGGGATCTACGATCTGCACACGAAGCTGAGCAGGGATCCACGGGTTGCTCATGTGCAATCGCTTGCCAGCCTGATCCCGAATCCCTCGCTGGACTGGATCAAGTCGCTCTCTCCCGCCACCATCAACTCGAACGTTGATCGCAAGCGGATCGCTTCACGGCTCGTGAACCTGGATGACACGAACACCACGACGACACTGATCGTGTACCCGAGCCGGAGCGAAACCGATCCACAGACGGTCAGCCTGCTGAAAGACCTGCGGGCGCACATGACCAGCTTCGCACCCACACTCACAGGGATCCGTGTGCTCGTGGGGGGCTCGCCAGCCCAGCACTACGACTTTGACAAAGTCGTGTACGACCAGTTCCCGCTGCTGCTCTGTCTCAGTCTGCTGGTCACATTCGCCATCCTGATGCTCTTCTTTCACTCACTGATCCTGCCGGTCAAGGCGATCTTGCTGAATTTGGCCTCGATCGCGGCCAGCTATGGCGTGCTGGTGCTGGTTTTCCAGTACGGCATCGCCGACTCGCTGCTGCGTTTCCAGCACATCGGCGCCGTGCTGTCCTACACGCCGGTGCTGCTGTTTTCGATCCTGTTTGGCCTGAGCACCGACTATGAGGTCTTCCTACTGACCCGCGTGCGCGAGAGCTATAATCGCGGCGCTTCGAACGAGGAAGCCGTTGCACACGGTCTGGAACGCACCGCTGGCGTGATCACTGCCGCAGGCCTGATCATGATCGCGGTCTTCGGCTCTTTTGCCCTCACGGGCGTGCTGGTGATCAAAGAGATCGGCCTCGGCCTCGCCGTTGCGGTGCTGATCGATACCACGATCGTGCGCATGATCCTGGTGCCGGCCTCGATGAAGCTAATGGGGAGTCTCAATTGGTGGATGCCGAGCTCACTTGGCCGCTTCGTGCCCGAAATCGAGGAGGGTGAGGCGCCGAGACCATCAGCACCGACCGACGTGCCGGTGAGCGGCTGATGAGATCAGGGTCGTCGCAGGAACCGCAGGGCCAATCCCCCAAGACCCGCGATGACCAGCCCGGGGGCGACACGGCGCCGGTTCACGGCCAGCCAGAGCGCTCCTCGCCCCAGCGCCGTCTCGCTGAATGCGAGCGGTGGCAGCAGGCCCAGCTGGCGCATCACGCCGCCGGCATCGAAGTAGAACTCGTCGCGCAGAAACTTGCCGTCCCGCATCTCGACCATGCTGATGCCAGGAATTACCACCGGCCGCCCTGTGGCCGGCACACCAAAAAAGAAACCCCGGTGCGTACCTCGCATGCACCACTGCTCCGACACGTTGGCGCCCCGCGCGATCTTGTAGGTCACCTCGAAAGTCAGATCGGGAAAAGCCGTGAACAGACGCACCAGGAAGGCACGCACTTCCTGTTTGCCCTGATAGACTTCCTCCATTGCGACATTCCGCCAGGTAATCTGCTCATGGTAATACGTAACCACCTGGTCGGCGTTCTGCGTGTTCCAGTGCCGCAGAACCTCCGTCACTGCTCGGAGATTGAGCAGCTCGGTATCGGTTAGGCCAGTCCGTTCTTCCGGGGGGCCAACAGCCACCATCGCGTCCTCCTGCGTAACCGGGGTAACAGAGCAGTAACAGATGTTCAGCTTACCGCGCATATTTCGAATCCGATAGCTCACAGTGTAGCCAGTGCGGGTTGGGGCGCGGGAGAGTAACCGGAAGGTGAAAGGACAAGCCCATGCTGTCGCGTACAGAACGGTCGGAGCGCTCCCACTACGACGCCGTCGTGATCGGCTCCGGGGCCGCCGGCTTGACCTGCGCCAACCAGATGGCGCGATCCGGGCTCTCCGTGCTGCTCGCCGAGAAGAACGAGTGGGTAGGAGGCTACTCACACGGCTTCGCCAAAGATGGCTTCTACTGGGATCATGGTGGCCATATCTTCCTGGCCTACCGGCTCGGCGCCCAGGCGCGTGAGGTCTTCCAACGGCTCAAGCTGGACGAACGAGTCGAGATGGTCCCCGACCAGCACGACTACCGTTGCATCTTCCCGGATGAGTCCCTGTCCTTACCCGCGGAGATCACGCAGGCGGCGGATATCCTGGCGGCTCGCTTTCCTGCTGAGCGAGATGGGATCGCCCGCGTATTGATGATCATGGAGCGAATGATCGACGAGGTCGACGCGTTCGTTCCGTCCTTCCGCGTCGCCGGCAGACCCGGCGAGCGCCGGCTGCTCGATCCGGTGATGGAGCAGTTCCAGCGTCCGCGCCTGGGTAAATTGCTGGGTCACGTGCCGGGGATCGCGCATCTGCCGGGCGGCGTGTTGCTGAAGTACCAGAGCCGGACTTTCAAGCAACTGCTCGACGAGCACCTGCGCAGCCCCCGACTCAAGGGCTTCTTTTCGATGCTTGCTGTCGGCATAGCCGCCGCACCGGCTGAACTCTCGGCAGTGATCGCGGGCGTCTTTTTTATCCACGCTCTGCGCACGATGTGGATGCCGCACGGCGGCTTCGGCAAGCTGGCGGAGGCGCTGGCAGAGATGTTCCAGGAGAACGGCGGCACGCTGGCGACCGGGGCGGAGGTCGAGCGGATCATCGTTACAGATGGGCACGCTGCCGGCATCGAAACACTCGACGGCCGCCGGTTCACCGCGGACGCGGTTGTCTCCGCCTGCGATGCCCGCCGTACGTTTTTGCAGATGCTCGATCCGCAGCATGTGCCTGCCGAACTGCGGGGGCGTCTGCTCCGGATGGGCACCACCCCGGCCTTCTTCCAGGTGCAGCTCGGCGTTGACATGGACCTTGAGCCATACCGCAATGACATCAAAAGGCTCAACTTCATCTATCCCAGTGACGACATCGACCGGGCCATGGCGAATTTTCCGAATGGCAACGTGGAAGAGGCAGCCTTCTACCTTTACGTCGCAACCTTTCACCAGCCAGAGATGGCGCCGCCGGGCATGCACTCGATCAAGCTGGAGTGCCCCACACGGTTGAACTCGCGTGGCATCGATTGGGACCGCGATAGAGTGCGGATCGCTGATGTCTTCGTGCGCCGTTCCGAACAGGTGATACCCGACCTGGGTCAGCATGTCGTCACCCGTACCATTCGCACACCAGTGGACCTGCAGCGTGATACGGGTAACGCAGAGGGCGCCTTTGCCGGCTGGGCTTTTACGCCCGAGTTGCTCTCGCGCGCCCGGCCAGCACAACGTACCCCGCTGCCGGGACTGTACCTCGCGGGGCACTGGACGACCCCGACGGCCGGGGTGCCCTGGGTGATGGTGTCCGGATACAACACAGCAGGAATGGTGATAGCGGATCGGCGTGGGCGCCGGACCGCAGTGCGCCGGCGGCCCGTGCAATGAACGGCGGGAACAGCCGGCTTCGGTCTACTCGGAGGGAGTATGTTGCATGCTGACATCGGCCCGGGGTCGCGCACCTCTCCACGCCCTGACACTGTCGCTGTTGGTGACCGCGCTCGCTGCTGGGTGCTCGACCAGGAGCAACGCTGCCGTGCAGAGCCAGCCGGGCACCAACGCTACCGTCGCCGTCGGAAACCTACCGATCGGGGTCGCCTACGGTGAGGGCTCGGTCTGGGTTGCCAATTACCGCGATAACACCGTATCCCGCATCGATCCGCAGTCACGCACCGTGATTGCTAAGGTCCCAGTTGGCACGCATCCAAAAGGGGTCGCCGTGGGCGAGGGCTCCGTGTGGGTGATCGACTACGACCAGGCTCGAATCACGCGAATCGACCCGAAGACCAACAGCGTCGTGCAGACTCTGCCGGTTGGCAGCAGCTACATCGGCATCGGCGCGGGCGCAGTCTGGGTGACTAATGAGGACGAAGGTACCGTCTCACGAATCGACCCTCGCGCTGGTATTGTCGTGGCGACAATCGCGGTAGGAAGACTGCCGGTTGGTGTCGCGGCCAGCGAGGACGCGGTGTGGGTCACACGGTTTGATGATGGCAGCCTGTTGCGGATCGATCCCGCGACGAACAAGGTGGTGGGCGACCCTATAAAGGTGGGTCGGAGTCCTGGAACCGTGACCACCAGTGCCGGAAACGTCTGGGTAGCGAACGCGGATGACAACACCGTGACGCGGATCGATGCCAGGACCGGCCAGGTCGTCGCGACGATCAAGGTAGGCCAATACCCCGTGGCGGTCGCGGCCTCCCCGACGGCCGTCTGGGTCGCCAACTTTGGCGATGGCACAGTGTCACGGATCGACCCACAGACCAACGCAGCCACCGGCGCCCCAATTTCAGCCGGTACGAAGCCAGCCGGCCTGGCGGCAGGTCCGGACGCCATGTGGGTCACCCTGTTCGGCGGTGGTCTGGTTCGTCGCATCCCCCTGTGAACAGCCCTGGGTGCGGCCTGTGCGGGGGCAGACACAATTGCAGGAGTTTAACCGATGGCCGGCGCGGACAGTAAAGACGAGATGCAGGCTCGGCCACCCGAGCCGGTCGGTGCGGTGCACCGGCGGTCGGAGCCGTCGAGCGACGCCGAGGGGGCCGGGCGAGGCTGGACGCTGAGCGGTTTCGCCGTGGCGTTACTGGTCTTCATCGGCATGATCGCGGTGCTGGTGATCTGGCTCCAGAGCGCCTACCAGGTCGTGCCCACATGAATGCTCTTCTAAGCGACCCGTTCGCTCGCTGGGGACTGGCGATCGCGCGGTGGCGCTGGCTTGTCGTGGCGGTCTGGCTGGTCGCGCTAGGGGTACTTGGGGGGGCGCTCGGTTCCCGCGCTGGCTCGGTGCTCAAGGCGGGCGGCTTTGCCGTGCACAACTCCCAGTCCGATAAGGCGGCGGCCATCCTCAGCGGCCAGTTCAACGCCTCCACCGCCAACAGCGTCGCGGTGGTCTTCCACTCGGGCACTGTTACGGCAGCGGACCCCGACTTCCAGAGCCAGGTCGTGGCCGGTGTGACGCGCCTGGCGAGCGTCGCCGGCGTCACCAGCATCGACACCTACTTCAAGAGCGGGAACCCGCTGCTGCTCAGCACCGATCGCATGACGACGATCGCGGTGGTCTCGCTGGCAGGCGATGAAGGCACCGTGCAGAGCCTCGTGCCGAAGCTGCGCCAGCAGTTGGCTGGTATGACGCTGCAGCACTACGTGACCGGCCTGCCCGCCGTGAACTACGACACTCAGGTCACAAGCGAAGAGGACCTGCACCGCGCCGAGGTGTTCACGATCCCGATCGTGGTGCTGCTGCTGCTGCTGGTGTTCCGCACCGTCGTCGCCTCGGCGATTCCGCTGATCCTCGGCGTGGGCGCGATCGTGCTGGCGCTGTCGGCGATCTACGTGATCGGCTCGCTTACACCGACCTCGATCTTCGCGCTCAACGTCACCTCGATGATCGGGCTCGGCCTCGGGATCGACTTCTCCCTGATCGTGGTCAACCGCTTCCGCGAGGAGATCACAGCGGGGCACGCCCCGGCAGAGGCGGTAGCGATCACGATGGCCTCGGCGGGCCGCTCGATCACCTATTCCGCCGTTACCGTCATCGCCGGTACGCTGGTGCTCACCCTGCTGCTGCTCGACCTCATGATCGTGCGCTCGATCAGCCTTGCTGTGATGATCGTGGCGGCCGCGGCGCTCCTCTCGGGGCTGACGCTCTTGCCGGCGCTGCTCGCCATTCTCGGGGGCAGGATCGAGTTGCTGCGGGTGATCCCCAGGCTGGGCGCGGGCACAGCGAACGAGGGCTTTTGGTACCGACTGAGCCACGCCATCATGCGCCGTCCCTGGCTCTCGCTGGCCGCGTCGCTTGCGGTGCTGATCGTGATTGGACTGCCACTGCGAGACCTCACGGTGATCGGTGCTACGCCCGGCGTGCTGCCACGCTCGGCAGAGTCGGTGCAAGGCGTGGCAGCGCTTAGCCAGGGCTTCGGTGCCAATCAGCTCACACCAATCCAGGTCGTAATCCAGGGCAAG